>NZ_JARWRU010001286.1 GCF_029867845.1 Nocardia farcinica
CCTCACTTTTACCCCCCCCCCGGGGTTGCTTAAACAATTTTGCGCCCGCATTTTTCGGGCCCCCCCCTTGGGGGGGCGGCCCGTATTCACTTCCGCCGCGCGGCGAGAATGTGACGTGAACCATTTGGTTCATTCGACTAACCCGGAAGTAACTTCCCCAGTGACCCGTGCCCGCTTTGTCACCTTTGTGTGTGACCGACCACACCGTCTGCTGCTACGGTAGCCGCACATGCCGTTCGAAATCGCTAGGCGACGTGGCCGACGCGACGGTTCAGTGGAGGTGTAAGTGGTGAACCTGGCGCATGCGCTGGAAACCATCAAGGCTGTGCGATTGCTGACTTCGCGCGGAATCGCCGATCTCACCAATCCGAAGGAGACGGTGCAGAACCTTCGGGAAGTCCGCCAGATGGGTCCCCAGGCCGCCGCTGTCCGCCATTCGGCCCGGATCGCGCCGGATCGCCCGGCTCTGGTCGACGAGCGCGGCGAGCTGACCTACAAGGAACTCGACGACCAGTCCACCGCCGTGGCGCGTGGTCTGCAGGCGGCGGGCATCACCGAGGGCACCGTCGTGGCGGTGCTGGCGCGTGATCATCGTGGCCTGCTGATGTCGAAGATCGCGGCGGGCAAGCTCGGCGCCCGCATCGCGCTGATGAACACCGGCTTCGCCAAGCCGCAGTTCGCCGAGGTCTGCGCCCGCGAGAAGGTGCAGGCGGTGCTGCACGACAGCGAGTTCCTCGGCCTGCTCGACGCCCTGCCGCCGGAGCTGCCGCGCTACCTGACCTGGGTGGACGAGGGCACCGAGGTGCCCGAGGGCGCGCGTACCTTCGACGACCTGATCGCGGAGAACTCCACCGAGGAGTTGCCGCCGCCGAGCCAGCCGGGCGGCTTCATCATCCTCACCAGCGGCACCACCGGCCTGCCCAAGGGCGCGCCGCGCACCAAGGTCTCGCCGTTCGCCACGGCCCAGTTCCTCGACCGGATGCCGTTCCAGAAGTACGACACGATGGTGATCGTGTCGCCGATCTTCCACAGCACCGGTCTCGGCACCTGGCTGATCGGCTCGATCCTGGCCAACAAGATCGTCGTGCGCCGCCGCTTCGACGCCGAGGCGACGCTGAAGATGGTCGCCGACCACAAGGCCGACATCCTGGTGGCGGTGCCGACCATGCTGCATCGCATGGTCGAGCTGCCCAAGGAGGTGCACGACAAGTACGACACCTCCTCGCTCAAGGCGATCATCCTCGCCGGTTCGGCGCTCTCGCCGGAGCTGTCGATCCGCGCGGCCGAGGTGTTCGGTCCGGTGGTGCACAACCTGTACGGCTCCACCGAGGTCGCCATCGCCACCGTCGCCAAGCCGGAGGAACTGGCCATCGCGCCTGGCACCGTCGGCAAGCCCCCTGTCACCTGCGATGTCCGCCTCTACGACGAGAACGACCAGCGGATCCAGGGCAACAACATCACCGGCCGGATCTTCGTCCGCAGCGGCGCGCCCTTCGAGGGCTACACCGACGGCCGTCACAAGCAGATCATCGACGGCTACATGTCCACCGGCGACATGGGTCACTTCCAGGACCAGGGCCTGCTCATGGTCGACGGCCGCGACGACGACATGATCGTCTCCGGCGGAGAGAACGTCTACCCGCAGGAGGTCGAGAACCTGCTGCTCGAGCGCGACGACGTGTTCGACGCGGCCGTGGTCGGCGTGGACGATGTGGAGTTCGGCAAGCGCCTGCGCGCGTTCATCGTGCCGGAGCCGGGCAAGCCGCAGCCCGACCCGGAGGAGGTCAAGGCCTACGTCAAGAGCAACCTGGCCCGCTACAAGGTGCCGCGCGACGTGATCTTCCTCGACGATCTGCCGCGCAACACCACCGGCAAGCTGCTGCGCCGCGTGCTCGTGGAGTACGACGTCAACGCCTGACCCCGGGCCCGCACGGGCCGTTGTCCCCGCGACGAGCGGGGCGTCCGTACCGGCGCGCCGCGCGGTGGGTTGGTGCGAGGTCAGCGGCGGGGTCGCGGCCGCTGCGCCGGCGCGGGCCGCGCGGCGGGGGGGGGCGTGCCCGGTGCCCGCGCCGAGCGTGAGGTGGCCGAG
>NZ_JARWRU010001287.1 GCF_029867845.1 Nocardia farcinica
CGCGCCTGGTCCGCGACGCAGCGGGCGCCCCGCCCGCCGACCGCGGGTTCCGGCGCGGAACACACCTCACCGGAGCCCGCGAACAGGGCCTCGGTGAGCTGCGAGTTAACGGGAACTTCACCTGGCAGCATTGATCAACGGCGAGCGCAGACCCGGCAACGGCCTGTAGCGTCGATGATGCGGACCGCGTTGGTGTGGTTCGTACGGGAGGTCCTGACTTTGACTGAGCCATTCAGTTCGAGGGGGCCGGCACCCGGCCCTCATGATCACGACTGAGGTCGTTTTCATCAGGACGGACCGGTCCAGCGAGATCGTTCGCACGGGTGCCGGGCGAACGCAAAAGGAGCCCACCGTGACTGCTGCACGCTCCGTTTCCGCCTTCTCGGCGACCTCCCGTTCCACCGGCTTCGGGGAGAATCTCGGAAAGAGAACAGCCGGTTCGAGCGAGGCCGGGAATGCCCGCACTTCGCGTCACACCGCAGCCAAGACCTTCGTCATCGACACGTCGGTGCTGCTCTCCGATCCCTGGGCGTTCACCAGGTTCGGCGAGCACGACGTCGTCCTGCCGCTGGTCGTCATCAGTGAGCTGGAGAGCAAACGGCATCATCACGAACTGGGCTGGTTCGCGCGGGAAGCCCTGCGCAATCTCGACGACCTGCGCATCGCGCACGGCAGGCTCGACGAGCCGCTGCCGATCGGGTCCGACGGCGGCACCCTGCAGGTCGAACTCAACCACACCGATCCCTCGGTGCTGCCGGTCGGCTTCCGCACCGAGACCAACGACTCGCGGATCCTGGCCTGCGCGCTGAACCTCTCGGCGGAGGGCCGCCGGGTCGTGCTGGTGTCCAAGGACATTCCGCTGCGCGTCAAGGCGAGCGCGGTGGGTCTGCGCGCCGACGGCTACCACGCCCAGGACGTGGTGACCTCGGGCTGGACCGGCATGGTCGAGCTGGATGTGGCGTCGACCACCATCGATCAGCTCTACGCCGAGTCGGTCATCGACCTCGACCAGGCGCGGGAACTGCCCTGCCACACCGGTATCCGGCTGCTCGGCAGCAGCTCCAGCGCGCTGGGCCGGGTCACCCCGGACAAGCGCGTGCAGCTGGTGCGCGAACGCGAGGCGTTCGGTTTGCACGGCCGCTCCGCCGAGCAGCGCGTCGCCCTGGATCTGCTGCTCGACGAGAGCGTCGGCATCGTCTCGCTCGGCGGCAAGGCGGGCACCGGCAAGTCGGCGCTGGCGCTGACCGCGGGCCTGGAAGCGGTGCTGGAGCGCCGTTCCCAGCGCAAGGTGGTGGTGTTCCGGCCGCTGTACGCCGTGGGCGGGCAGGAGCTGGGCTATCTGCCGGGCAGCGAAAGCGAGAAGATGGGCCCGTGGGCCCAGGCGGTCTTCGACACCCTCGACGGACTGGCCTCGCCGGAGGTCATGGAGGAGGTGCTCAGCCGGGACATGCTGGAGGTCCTGCCGCTGACCCACATCCGCGGCCGTTCGCTGCACGACTCGTTCGTGATCGTCGACGAGGCGCAGTCGCTGGAGCGCAATGTGTTGCTCACCGTGCTGAGCAGGCTGGGCTCGGGGTCGCGGGTGGTGCTCACCCACGACGTCGCCCAGCGCGACAACCTGCGCGTGGGCAGGCACGACGGAGTCGCCGCGGTGATCGAGAAGCTGAAGGGCCACCCGCTCTTCGCGCACATCACCCTCACCCGTAGCGAACGCTCGCCGATCGCGGCGCTGGTGACCGAGATGCTCGAGGAGTACGGCCCGAACGCCTGATCCGCGACGAGCGCGGGAAATCGAGCACAGGGAAAGCCAGCACAGCAAACCCATAGGGTGTGTTTCGAACCACACTCACGGGGGTAGTATCCGCCGAGTTACCAGTTCGGCATCGATTCGGCCCCCGTGAGTTGATTCGCCGGCTCGTTGCCGATTTCGGCCAGGTTCCGTTCGGGGGACGCGGTCAGGAGGCAAGGCACGGGACAAACCGGACGGGGCGCGACCGCAGAGCCCGCAAGGAAGCTCAGGCAGGGGGCGGCCGGGCCCCGCGCCCCGCCCCCCGGGGCGGGCGCCTATGGCCGGCAGCCCGGGGGCCGCCAGGTTCTCGACCCACTGGGCGTCGCGGGGGCCCAGCGCCCGCCGGGCCGGGGTCGGCACGCCCGGCGGCACATAGCGCCAGCGCTCGGCCTCGGGCAGGTCGATCCCCGCGAAACCGACCAATGACAGCGAGCCGTCGGTGCCCACCGACCAGATCGCCACCGCGGTGGCGCCGAGCGGGACGAGCGCGTGCTCGAGCACCGACTGCGCGACCCGCTGCGGATCGCCGGTGGCCAACAGCGCGCTCTCGGCGGTACGCAGCCGCACCGCCGCCGAGGACTGCTCCGGTTCCGCGGTGCGTTGGAGGAACTCCTCGACGGTCGCGCTGAGCTTGTCCTGAGCGGCCTGGTTGACCAGTTCGGCGGCCAGTTCCAGCGCTGTCACCCCGGCCTGGTCGGCCAGCGCGTCGAGCTGGCGGGCGGCCTGGGTGGGTCCGCAGCGCAGCCGTTCCACGAGCACGCCCTTGGCCATCTCGATCAGGGCGCGACCATCGGCGGCGGCCTGGGCGCGGGCGATCTCGGCGCGCAGGCGTTCGACCGTGGCGGCCAGCCGGGTCACGGTCGGCTGCGGTGTGGCGGTGTCGTCGGCAGGCCCCGATGTGTCGATGTCGGTCATCAGGCGCCCAGCCAGTGCTGGATGCAGGACAGCAGCGCGGCCGCGTCCACCGGTTTGGTGACGTAGTCGTCGGCGCCGGAGGCGATGCTCTTCTCCCGGTCGCCGAGCATGGCCTTGGCAGTGACCGCGATGATGGGCAGCTCCTGGTACTGCTCCATCTCCCTGATCTTGGAGGTGGCGGTGTAGCCGTCCATCTCCGGCATCATCACATCCATCAGCACCAGGTCGATCTCCGGGTGCGCCAGCAGGGTGTCGATGCCCTCGCGGCCGTTCTCCGCGTGCAAGACGGTCATGCCCTGCAGCTCGAGAATGCTGCTGAGCGCGAACAGGTTACGGGCGTCGTCGTCGACGATGAGCACCGTGCGGCCTGCGAGACCGCCCTCGGCGGGTTCCGGCGCGGCGGCGGGCACCTCCTTGGCGCGCACCAGCGGCAGCACGTCGCCGGGCTCCTCGGCGGCCACGTGCAGGGCGATGCGCTCACGCAGCTCGTCCAGGCTGGACAGCAGTTCGAGCGGTCTGCGGGAGGCGCGGTCCTGCAGCAGCCGCTCCTGCTCGATGCCGAGCCTGCGGTTGTTGTGCGCGAGCACCGGCACGGCGCGGGAGGCGGCGTCGCCGTCCATGGTCTCGAGCAGGCGCAGCGCGGCGTCGTCGGACAGGTCCAGCTCCAGCACGACACAGTGGAACGATTCCGAGGCCATGGCCGCGGCGGCCTCCTCCACACCGACCGCGGTGACGATCTGCACCGGCCCACGCGGATCGTTGCTGTCGGCCAGGTCGGCGAGCGCGCTCTGGGCCACCAGCGACAGCAGCCCCTGCGGGCGCTCCTCCACCACCAGCAGCCTGCGCTCCTGCTGCGCGGTCTCGGCGGTGGGGTCGGCGTCCGCCACGGCGACGGGGGCGGCGCTGTCGTGACGTTCCTTGGCGGGCAGGTCCTGGAAGTCCGGCCGCGCCACCGGCAGGTACAGGGTGAAGGTGCTGCCCTTGCCCGGGTTGCTCTCCGCGGTGATGGCGCCGCCGAGCAGATAGGCGATCTCCCGGCTGATCGACAGGCCGAGGCCGGTGCCGCCGTACTTGCGGCTGGTGGTGCCGTCGGCCTGCTGGAAGGCGCCGAAGATGGATTCGAGTTGGTGTTCGGCGATGCCGATGCCGGTGTCGACCACCCGGAAGGCGACGACCGGGCCGTGCCTGCGCGCGGCGGCGGGCAGCTCGTCGGTGCCGGCCGGTTCGATGCGCAGCTCCACCGAACCGGTCTCGGTGAACTTGACCGCGTTGGACAGCAGGTTGCCGAGCACCTGCCGCAGCCGGGAGTCGTCGGTGAGCAGGTCGAGCGGCAGGCCCGGCGCGTGGACGATACGGAAGCCGAGGTTCTTCTGCGTGGTCATGGGCCGGAAGGTGGCCTCCACGTAGTCGAGCACCTTACGCAGCGGCACCGTCTCGGGGTTGATGTCCATCTTGCCCGCCTCGACCTTGGACAGGTCGAGGATGTCGTTGATCAGCTGGAGCAGGTCCGAGCCCGCCGAGTGGATGATGCCCGCGTATTCGACCTGCTTGGGGGTCAGATTGCGGGTCGGGTTCTGGGCGAGCAGCTGGGCGAGGATGAGCAGGCTGTTGAGCGGGGTGCGCAGCTCGTGGCTCATGTTGGCCAGGAACTCCGACTTGTACTTCGAGGCCAGCGCCAGTTCCTGGGCCCTGGTCTCGAGTTCCTGGCGGGCGTGTTCGATCTCGAGGTTCTTGGCCTCGATGTCGCGGTTCTGGCTGGCCAGCAGCGCCGCCTTCTCCTCGAGTTCGGCGTTGGAGCGCTGCAACTCCTCCTGCTGCACCTGCAGTTCCTCGGAGCGGGCCTGCAGTTCGGCTGTCAGACGCTGCGACTCGACCAGCAGTTCGTCGGTGCGGGCGTTGGCGATGATGGTGTTGACGTTGACGCCGATGGTCTCCATCAACTGGTCGAGGAAATCGCGGTGGATGTGGGTGAACCGGTTGAGCGAGGCCAGCTCGATCACGCCGAGCACCTGCTCCTCCACCACGATCGGCAACAGCAGCAGATTGATCGGGGCGATGCGGCCGAGCCCGGAGTTGATGGCCAGGTAGTCGCCGGGCACGTCCTCCACGGCGATGGTGCGGCGGCTGCGCGCGGCCTGACCGACCAGCGACTGGCCGTAGGCGAAACGGACCTCGGTGCCGGGTTCCTGCGGGCTGCCGTAGGAGCTGATGAGGATCAGCTCGGGCCGCTCGCCGGACTCCTCGGCCAGGTAGAAGGCGCCGAACTGGGCCGAGACCAGCGGCGCGAGCTCGTCCATGATGACCTCGGCCACCACGTGCAGATCGCGCTGGCCCTGCATGAGCCCGGAGATGCGGGCCAGGTTGGTCTTGAGCCAGTCCTGATCCCGGTTGGCCCTTGTGGTCTCGCGCAGCGATTCCACCATCGAGTTGATGTTGTCCTTGAGTTCGGCGACCTCGCCGGAGGCCTCGACCGTGATGGAACGGGTGAGGTCGCCCTCGGCGACGGCGCTGGTGACCTCGGCGATCGCGCGCACCTGGCGGGTCAGGTTGCCTG
>NZ_JARWRU010001288.1 GCF_029867845.1 Nocardia farcinica
CCCCCCCCGCGCGGCCCGGGCTGGCGGCCGGCCCAGAGGCGCCGGCCCGCGCGCTGCGTTAACGACACGGCCGCCTGCCTCGGCGTCGATCTGGGGCCGATGACGCCCTGATCGCCGTCGGAACGGCGCCGCCCGGCGCACCGCACAGCGGCCGGCGCGTGCGAGGCCGGACCGGTCAGCGGGCGCTGTGCGCGCGGGAACCCAGCGACCGCAGGAACTCCCAGGCGTCGGAGACGATCTCGTCGAGATCGGTGTGCCGCGGCTTCCAGCCGAGCTCGCGGATGGCGCGTTCGCTGGAGGCGATCAGGACCGCGGGATCGCCCGCGCGGCGCGGCGCCTCCTGGGCGGCGATCGGCAGGCCGGTGACCCGTTCGCACGCCGAGATGACCTCGCGCACCGAGAATCCGGTGCCGCTGCCGAGGTTGTAGATGCGGTGCGAGCCGGGCTCGGAGCTGGTCAGGGCGAGCTGATGGGCTTCGGCCAGATCACGGATGTGGATGTAGTCGCGGACCGCGGTGCCGTCGGGAGTCGGCCAGTCGGTGCCGAACACCGAGATGGCGGGCCGGTGGCCCAACGCAACCTGCAACACCAGGGGGATGAGATGGGTTTCCACCACCCGGTTCTCGCCGAGGCCGCCGTAGGCGCCCGCCACGTTGAAGTAGCGCAGGCTCGTCGCCGCCAGCCCGTGCGCCACCGCGTAGGAGGTGATCGCGTGGTCGATGGCCAGCTTCGTCGCGCCGTAGGGATTGGTGGGGCGTGTCGGCGCGTCCTCGGTGATGGGGACCTGCTCGGGCTCGCCGTACACCGCGGCGGTCGAGGAGAACACCAGCCGCGGCGTGCCGGTGCGGCGGAGTGCCTCCAGCAGCGACAGCGTGGTCACCACATTGCCCTGCCAGTACTGCTCGGGCTTCTGCACCGACTCGCCGACCAGCGACTGCGCCGCGAAATGCAGGACGCCGTCGAACGTCTCGGCGCCGAGCAGATCCTCGGCCAGCTCGGCGATGTCGCCCTCGACGAAGCGGGCGCCCGAGGGCACACCGTCGGCGTTGCCGGTCGACAGATCGTCCACGACCACGACCTCGTGGCCGCTCTCCAACAGGACCTGGGCGCAGACGCCGCCGACGTAGCCCGCGCCACCCGTGACGAGAAGTTTCATCGATCAGGCCAGCTTCACCTGGACGGCGTGGGCCATGTCGTCCGACAGCTCGAACTCGCTGTGGCCGGGCACGGCGATGATCACCGCGCCGGGCTTGGACTCGACGGTCACGCGCGCGTCCGGGACGACGCCCGCCTCGCGCAGCCTGCCGATCACCTCGGGATCGTTCTGGATGTGCTCGGCGAGACGACGGATCACCACCGCCTGGCCGACGCCGTGCGGCAGATCCGAGAGCCGGATCAATTGCTCCTCGTGGTTCGGCGGCGCGGCGATGCCGAGTTCGTCGAGACCGGGGATCGGGTTGCCGTAGGGGGAGGTGGTGGGGTGGTTGAGGACCTCGACGAGGCGTCGTTCGACGTCCTCGCTCATGACGTGTTCCCAGCGGCACGCCTCGGCGTGCACGTTCTGCCAGTCCAGCCCGATGATGTCGACCAGCAACCGCTCGGCGAGCCGGTGCTTGCGCATCACCGCGACCGCCATGCTGCGGCCCTTCTCGGTCAGTTCCAGATGCCGGTCGCCCGCGACGAGCAGCAGCCCGTCACGTTCCATCCGCGCCACGGTCTGGCTCACGGTCGGACCGCTCTGCTCGAGGCGTTCGGCGATGCGCGCGCGCAGGGGCACGACGCCTTCCTCCTCGAGGTCGTAGATGGTACGGAGATACATCTCCGTGGTGTCGACCAGATCCTTCACCAGTTACCCCTTCGTCTACACGAATTCTACCCAGGCACGGCGGTACACACGGTTACCGGTTCATTCGAACACGCTGCAACGGAGACCTCGTCGGCGCACCGCCCGACACGGCGTGCGCTCATGCCATATTTCTACTGCATGACAACGGTGAACGGGGTCCGTCCCTTCCCGCGTACCGTTGCGACCATGGCCACTGCATCCTCGGCGCCGCCCCCCGGGCCCACCGCACCGGCCGGTGCGGGCACCGTCGTCTGGTCGGACCGCTTCCTGGACTACACCTGGACACCACGGCATCCCATGAAGCCCGCGCGCCTGAAGCTGACCATGGCACTGGCCAGGAGCCTGGGGCTGCTCGACGGTGTGGAGACCCTCGCGCCCGCCGAGTGCGGGGAGAGCGAGCTGCTGCGCATCCACACCCACGACTACATCGACGCCGTGCGCCACGCGGTGCAGCCGCCGGGCGAGCCGGTCTCGCCGCCCTACGGGCTCGGCTCGGCCGACAACCCGGTCTTCCCCGGCATGCACGAGGCAGCCTCGGTGATCGTGGGCGGCACCCTGGCCGCGGCCAGGGAGATCGCCGAGGGGCGAACCCTGCGGGCGGTGAGCATCGGCGGCGGCATGCACCACGCCATGCCCTCCTACGCGGCGGGCTTCTGCATCTACAACGATGCGGCCGTGGCGATCTCGTGGTTGCTCGACCACGGTTTCGACCGCATCGCCTATATCGACATCGACGTCCACCACGGAGACGGGGTGCAGCGTGCCTTCTACGCCGACCCGCGCGTGCTCACCGTCTCCATCCATCAGCATCCGGCCACGTTGTGGCCCAACACCGGCTGGCCCGACGAGGCCGGGCTCGGCACGGCCGAGGGCACGGCCGTGAACCTGGCGCTGATGCCCGGCACGAAGGATTCGCCCTGGCTGCGCGGCTTCCACGCCGTGGTGCCCGGCGCGATCGCCGCCTTCCGGCCGCAGATCATCATCAGCCAGTGCGGGGCGGACACCCACCGGGAGGACCCGCTGGCCGACCTGGAGTTGACCGTCGACGGTCAGCGCGCGGCGATGCTGGCCATGCGCGAGCTGGCAGACCGCTACGCCGAGGGGCGCTGGCTCGCCCTCGGCGGCGGTGGATACGGCCTGGTCCGGGTGGTGCCGAGGGCATGGACGCACATGCTGGCCGCCGCGCTGGGCCGCGACATCGACCCCGCGACGCCGATCCCGGACGCCTGGACCGAGCTGGTGCGCGCCGCCGCGCCCGCGGTCGAACCCCCCGCCACCATGGGTGACGGCGGAGACGTCGCCTTCCGGCCGTGGGACGGTCCCGGCGCGACGGTGGAGACCGGCGACGCCAGGGTCGACCGGGCGTTGCGCGCGGTCGACTCCGCCGTGCTGGCCCCCCGGCGGGGCAGCGTCTCCCGGGGCGGATTGGACCCGGCGGGCCCCCGGGGCGGGTCGGGCT
>NZ_JARWRU010001289.1 GCF_029867845.1 Nocardia farcinica
CCCCGCCACCGCCCCCCGCCCCCGCGAGCACCTCGCGCGCGCCGCGCTGCCCGCCGCGGCCGCGCCGCCGACGGCCCCGCGGGCGGCCGAGACGCCGGCCCCCCAGGACCGCCGCCCGGCCCACGACCTCGGCCCCGGCAGCGCCGAGGTGCGCCAGAGCAGCACCGAACCCGCCCCCGGCATCGTGCAGGAACCGCCGGACTGAGACCGAGCCCGTTTCGCTCGGTCCGCCCGCGAGTTCCGTCCCGCGACCCAGCTTTTCCCGCCGACCCAGCTTTTCCCGCCGATTCAGCTTTTCCCGCCAGGCGTCGGGGCCGGCCCGCACTCGTTGCGCCGGACCCGGCTGCACAACGGCCGATGCCCCGCCACCGGATTCCGGTGGCGGGGCATTCGTCGTCCCGGCCTCTGGCTCGCGCGGTGCTCGGGTCAGAGGCGGTATTCGCGCAACAGGCCCTTGCTGATGATCGTCTTCTGGATCTCGCTGGTGCCCTCGCCGATGAGCAGGAAGGGCGCCTCGCGCATGAGGCGTTCGATCTCGGCTTCCTTGGAGTAGCCGAAGCCGCCGTGGATGCGGAAGGCCTCCTGGGTGACCTCGGCGCAGTACTCGCTGGCCAGCATCTTGGCCATGCCCGCGATGACGTCGTTGCGTTCGCCGGAGTCCTTGGCGCGGGCGGCGTTGACCATCATCAGGTGCGCGGCTTCGATTTTCGTCGCCATCTCGGCCAGCTTGAAGGCGATGGCCTGGTGTTCGGCGATCGGCTTGCCGAAGGTGCTGCGCTGCTGGGCGTAGCCGATGGCCAGCTCGAAGGCGCGCAGGGCGAGGCCGCAGGCGCGGGCGGCGACGTTGACCCGGCCGACCTCGATGCCGTCCATCATGTGCGCGAAACCCCTGCCGGGTTCGCCGCCGAGGATCGCGTCGGCGCCGATGCGAAAGCCGTCGAACAGCGCCTCGGTGGTGTCGACGCCCTTGTAGCCCATCTTGTCGATCCTGCCGGGGATGGTGAGACCGGGCAGGACCTCACCGGTGCCCTCCGGCTTGTCGATCAGGAAGGTGGTGAGGTTCTTGTGCGGCTTGTCCTGCCCGAGATCCGTTTTCACCAGCACCGCGGTGAGATTGGAGGTGGAACCGTTGGTGAGCCACATCTTGGCGCCGTCGATGGTGTAGCCGTCGCCTGCGCGGGTGGCGCGGGTCTTGATCGCGGCCACATCGGAGCCGAGGTCGGGTTCGGACATGGAGAACGAGCCGCGGATCTCGCCGGTGGCCATCTTCGGCAGGTAGTGCGCCTTCTGGGCGTCGGTGCCGTGCCCGGCGATCATGTGCGCCACGATGAAGTGGGTGTTGATCACGCCGGACACGCTCATCCAGCCGCGGGCGATCTCCTCCACCACCAGGGCGTAGGTGAGCAGCGATTCACCGAGCCCGCCGTACTCCTCGGGGATGGTGATGCCGAACAGCCCGATCTCCTTCATCCGCTCGACGATGTCGGCGGGGTAGGTGTCGGAGTGTTCGAGCTTCTGCGCGACCGGGATGATCTCGCGATCGACGAAAGCCCGGACGGTGGCCAGGATCTCGGTCTGGACGTCGGTGAGCCCGACGGTGCGGGCCAGCCTGGTCACGCCGGGACCCGTTCGAAGATCGCCGCCAGGCCCTGGCCGCCGCCGATGCACATGGTGACCAGGCCGTAGCGCGCGTCGCGGCGTCGCATCTCCCTGGTCAGGGTGGCGATCATGCGGGTGCCGGTGGCCCCGACCGGGTGCCCGAGCGAGATGCCGGAGCCGCGCACGTTCAGGCGCTCGAAATCGCGCTGCGCGAAACCCCATTCGCGGGTGCAGGCCAATACCTGGGCGGCGAAGGCCTCGTTCAGCTCGATCAGGTCGATGTCGGCGAGTTTCAGGTCGGCGCGGTCGAGGGCGACCTGGGTGGCCGGGACCGGGCCGATGCCCATGATCTTGGGTTCCACGCCCGCCACGCCCCAGGACACCAGCCGCGCGATCGGGCGCAGGCCGAGTGCGGCGGCCCGTTCGGGATGGGTGACCACGCACAGCGCGGCGGCGTCGTTCTGGCCGCTCGAATTGCCCGCGGTGACCGTGGCGTCCGGGTCCGTCGCGGCCAGCACCGGCTTCAGCGCGGCCAGTTTCTCCAGGGTGGTGTCGGCGCGCGGGTGCTCGTCGGTGTCCACGACGGTGTCTCCGCGCCTGCCCCGCACCGTGACCGGCACGATCTCCTCGGCGAACACGCCCGAGGTCTGGGCCTCGACGGCGCGCCGGTGCGAGGTCACGGCCAGCTCGTCCTGTTCCTCGCGGCCGATCCGGTAGTCGCGGCGCAGGTTCTCGGCGGTCTCGAGCATGCCGCCGGGCACCGGGTAGTCGCGGCCACCGGCGGTGACCCGGCCGCGGGCCAGGCCGTCGTGCAGGCTCACCGCCGGGCTCTTGACGCCGAAGCGCATGTTCGTGGCGTAGAAGACCACATTGCTCATGGACTCAACACCGCCCGCCACGATCACATCGTTGACGCCGGTGGCCACCTGCATGCCCGCCTGGAGCACCGCCTGTAGCCCGGAGCCGCAGCGCCGGTCGACCTGCATGCCCGGCACGGTCACCGGCAGGCCGGCGTTCAACGCGACCACGCGCCCGATGGCCGGGGCCTCGCTGTTGGGGTAGCAGTTGCCGAGGATCACGTCCTCGATCGCGCGCGGCGCCAGGCCGGTGCGCTGGAGCAGGCCGCGCAGCACGGTCTCGCCGAGGTCGGCGGCCGACAGGCTCGCCAGGGAGCCGCCGAAGCGGCCGATGGGGCTGCGAACCGGTTCGCAGATCACCACCTCACGCATCACATGTACCTTCCGCCGGTGACTTCCAGGACCGCGCCGGTCATGTAGGAGGACAGGTCGCAGGCCAGGAACAGCACCACGTTCGCCACCTCGTCGGGCTCGCCCGCGCGGCCGAGCGGGATCTCGGCCATCTTCTGGTCCCACACCTTCTGCGGCATGGCCTCGGTCATGGCGGTGCGGATCAGACCCGGCTGCACGGCGTTGACGCGCACGTTCTTGAACGCGACCTCCTTGGCGGCGGCCTTGGTCAGGCCGACGATGCCCGCCTTGGCGGCCGAGTAGTTGGTCTGGCCGGGCAGGCCGATCTTGCCCGACAGCGAGGAGATGTTGACGATGGCGCCGCGGCCGTGCTCGCGCATCCTGGCCGCCGCCGCGCGGGTGCCGTTCCAGGTGCCCTTGAGATGCACCCCGATGACGGTGTCGAAGTCGTCCTCGGTCATCTTGCGCATGGTGGCATCGCGGGTCAGGCCCGCGTTGTTGACGA
Source organism: Nocardia farcinica (assembly GCF_029867845.1). Taxonomy (GTDB): domain Bacteria; phylum Actinomycetota; class Actinomycetes; order Mycobacteriales; family Mycobacteriaceae; genus Nocardia; species Nocardia farcinica_A. Next base: position 3,313 of record NZ_JARWRU010001289.1, read on the forward strand.
ACACGCCGAGCGGGCCGAACCGTTCGGCGGTGTCGATCAGCGCCGCCACCTGGGCGGCGTCGCGAACGTCGCAGTGCGCGTAGGCCGCCACCTCGTCGCCGCCCAGTTCTGCCACCGCGGCGGCGCCCGCCTCGTCGTTGATGTCGCCGATGGCCACCTTGGCGCCCTCGGCGACGAAGCGCCGCGCGATGTGCAGCCCGATTCCCTGGGCCGCACCGGTGACCACGGCCACCCGACCCTCCAGCAAGCCCATATCAGCTCCGATCCCTTGGTTCGTTGTCTGTCACTGCACGATCCCGTCCGCGCGCAGCCGCTGGATCTCCGCTCGGTCGACGCCAAGTTCGGCCAGGATCGTGTCGGTCTGCTCGCCCAGGGCGGGCACCGGGTCCATGCGCATCTGCACATCGGCGAAGGTCATCGGCGGCAGCACCGCGCGGATCGGCCCGGCCGAGGTGCCGACCTCGCGCCAGCGGTCGCGTTCGGCCAGCTGCGGGTGTGCGATGAGGCCCTTCATGTCGTTGAGCTGGGCGGCCGGGATGCCGTGCTCGGCCAGCAGCTCGTCGAGATCGCGGGTGCGGAAGCGGCGGGTCTGCTCGGCCACGGCGGCGTCGACCTCGGCGCGGTGGCGGACCCGCTCGATATTGGTCACGAAGCGCGGGTCGTCCGCCAGCTCCGGCGCGCCGAAGACCTCGGTGACCAGCACCCGCCAGCCGCGGTCGTTCTGCACGCCGATGAGGATCTGGCCGTCGGCGGTGGGATAGGCGTCGTAGGGGGCGATGGAGGCGTGCGACAGGCCCATGCGCTCGATCTGCACGTCCTGGTACATCTGCATGTACATCGAGTGCCCGAGCCATTCCACGGTGGCGTCGAACATGGCGATCTCGATGGTGGCGCCGTTGCCGGTGCGCTCGCGGCGGAACAGCGCGGCCTGGATCGACGACAGCGCGTACAGGCCGGAGGCGATGTCGGCCGAGGGCACGCCGGTCTTGGTGGCGGTCTCGGGGGTGCCGGTGATCGAGCACAGGCCGGTCTCGGCCTGGATGAGCATGTCGTAGGCCTTGCGGTCGCGGTACGGGCCGTCGGTGCCGTAGCCGCTCATGTTCACCACGATCAGCTCCGGCCGCTCGCGGCGCAGCTCCTCGGCCCCGAAGCCCAGGCGCGCGGCGGCGCCGGGGGCCAGGTTCTGGATGAACACGTCGGCGCGAGCGATCAGCTCGCGCAACAGCTCCCGGCCACGCTCGGTCTTCAGGTCGAGCGCGACGGACTCCTTGCCGCGGTTGAGCCAGACGAAGTGCGAGGCCAGGCCGTGCACGGCGGCGTCGTAGTTGCGGGCGAAATCGCCCTCGCCGACCCGCTCCACCTTGACGACCCTGGCGCCGTAGTCGGCCAGGTGGCGGCTGGCCATCGGGGCGGCCACGGCCTGCTCCAGGCTGACCACGGTCACGCCGGCCAACGGCAGCTCGCCGGACTCCGGTATGTCAGCGCTGCCCACCGGCCGCCTCCTTCTTCGCCCGCTTGACCAGCTGCCCGCCGATGATGAGCCGTTGGATCTCGCTGGTGCCCTCGTACAGGCGCAGCAACCGCACGTCGCGGTAGATGCGCTCCACCGCGACCCCGCGCATGTAGCCGGTGCCGCCGTGGATCTGCACCGCCAGATCGGCCACCTGCCCGGCCATCTCGGTGCAGTACAGCTTGGCCGCCGAGGGGGCGACCCGGCGGTCCTCGCCGCTGACGTAGCGGGCGGCCGCGGGGCGCCCCCGCGCGCGGCCCGCCCCGCCCCCCGGGTTAAGGGGGGGGGTGAATGGCGGGCCCCGCCGGCCCCCCCGCCGCCCCCCCCCGCCCCCCCCCCCCGCCCCCCCCCCCCCCCCCCCCCCCCCCCCCCCCCCCCCCCCCCCCCGACCCCGGTGTACTGGTCGGCGATCATGGCCTGCACCAGTTGGAAATCACCGATGGCCGTGCCGCCCTGGGTCGCGGTGGCCGCGTAGGCGACCGACTCGTCGAGGGCGCGCTTGGCCGCGCCGACCGCCAGCGCCGCGATGTGCACCCGGCCGCGGGCCAGCGACACCATCGCCGCCCGGTAACCCACGTCCTCGCTGCCGCCGACCAGCGCCGAATCCGGCACCCGCACACCGGAGAAGCGGACCTCGGCGGTCCAGGCGCCCTCCTGCCCCATCTTGCGGTCCTTGACCCCGACTGCCACGCCTGGCGTGCCCGCGGGCACCAGGAAGACCGCGATGCCCGGTCCGTCGGCGTCGGCGGCGCGGGTGCGGGCGAAGACCACGAACAGATCCGCCCACGGCGCGTTGGTGATGAAACGCTTCTCGCCGTCGATCACCCAATCACCGCCGTCGCGAACGGCTTTCGTGCGCAGCCCGGCCGGATCGGAGCCCGCGCCCGGCTCGGTGAGCGCGAACGAGGCCACCACCTCGCCCGCGGCGATGCGCGCGAGCCACTCCCGCTTCTGCTCCTCGGTGCCGTAATTGACCAGCACCTGCCCGGCGATGCCGTTGTTGGTGCCGAACATCGAGCGGAAGGCCAGGGTGGTGTAGCCGAACTCCATCGCCAGCTCCACGTCCTGCGCCAGGTTCAGGCCGAGGCCGCCCCACTCCTGCGGGATGGCGTAACCGAACAGGCCCATCTCGGCGGCGGCGCGGCGGATGTCGTCGGGAATGCGGTCGGTGTCGGCGATCTCCTGTTCGCGCGGCACCACCACCTCGCGGACGAAGGTCCTCGTCTGGGCCAGGATGTCGGCGAAGTCCTGGTCGGACACCTGCGACATCAGGGCGGCCTGGTCGGCAGCCATCGAATGCTCCTCTGCTGGAAAGGGTTCGCCGTCGGTTACGAGCGCGGGTCGCGGATCAGCTTCTTGTTCGCGAACTCGGCGATGCCGTAGTGCGACAGCTCGCGCCCGACGCCGGAACGCTTCACACCGCCGAAGGGCAGGTCCGGCGCCGAACGGCTGGTGGCGTTGAGCCACACCATGCCGGTGTCGAGCCGGTCGGCCACCTCGGCGGCCAGCCGGTCGTCGGACGAGAAGACCGCGGCGGCGAGGCCGTAGGGGGAGTCGTTGGCCAGCTCCACCGCCGCGTCCACCGAGGGCGCCCGGTAGACCACAGCGACCGGGCCGAACAGCTCCTCCCGGTAGGCGCGCATGTCCGGGGTGACGTCGGTGAGCACGGTCGCCTCGTACCAGGCGCCCGGTCGCTCGATCCGCCTGCCGCCGGTCGCCACCGTCGCCCCCTGCGCGACCGCCTCGTCCACCTGCCGCGCCAGCTCGTCGACCGCGCGCTGCGAGGACAGCGGTCCGAAGGTGGTGGCCGGGTCGGTCGGGTCGCCCGGCCGCTGCTCGCGCATGGCGGCGACGAAGGCGTCGAGGAACGTGTCGTAGACCTCGTCGAGGACGATGAAGCGCTTGGAGGCCGTGCACGCCTGCCCGGCGTTGCCCATCCGGTTGCCCACCGCGGCGGCCACCGTCTTGTCCAGGCCGGCGTCGTCGAGCACCAGGAACGGGTCGGAGCCGCCGAGTTCGAGCACGTACTTCTTCAGGTGCCTGCCCGCCACCTCGGCCACGGCCGCGCCCGCGCGCTCGGAACCGGTCAGCGAGACGCCCCGCACGCGCGGGTCGGCGATGATCCGCGCGACCTGCTCGTTGCTCGCGAACAGGTTCACATACACCGACTCGGGCGCGCCCGCCCGCGCGAAGATCTCGGCGACGGCCAGCGCGGACTGCGGGCAGATCTGCGCGTGCTTGAGCAGGATCGTGTTGCCCAGCGCCAGGTTCGGCGCGGCGAAGCGGGCCACCTGGTAGTAGGGGTAGTTCCACGGCATGACGCCCAGCAGCGGGCCGATCGGCTCGGTGCGCACCACCGCGGTGCCGGTGCCGGAGATGGTCAGCGGCTCGTCGGCGAGGAAGGTTTCGGCGTGCTCGGCGTAGTAGTCGTAGATGGCGGCGCTGAGGGCCACCTCGCCGTGCGCCTGGGTGATCGGCTTGCCCATCTCCAGGGTGAGCAGGGCGGCCAGCTCGTCGGCGCGGTCGCGGTAGTTCGTGGCGACGCGGCGCAGCAGCTCGGCGCGCTCGGCGCGCGGGACGCGCCGCCAGGCCTGGTAGGCGGACGCGGAGGCGGCCAGGGCGGCCTCGATCTCGGCGTCGGTGGTCTCGGGGAACCGGGCGAGTACCTCGCCGGTGGCCGGATTGGTGGTTGCGTAGTCGCTCATCGTCTGCGCCTCTCGTGTCGCCGTGCCCCTCGTGTCGGTGGCCGTCGTGTGGACGCCAGTGTCCTCGGTCGTGGCTGCCCGCTCGGCGGTCCGGTCGGTCATCGGCCCGGCGCTCCCAGATGCCCGCCCGCGATCAGCCGGTCGATCTCGTCCTGATCGGCGCCGAGCAGATCGCGCACGACCTGGGGGCCGTCGGCGCCGAGAACCGGGGCGGGGCCGGTGGTCAGGTGCGCGCCGTCGAAGCTGGCGGGCAGGCCCGCCGCCAGGTAGCGGCCGATACGCGGTTGATCCAGGGGGCTGAACAGCGGGTTGTCGGCCAGTTCGCCGGAGGCGACGATCTCACCGAAGCCGCGATAGCGGTCGAACAGCACCGAGGTCTGCGACAGCGCCGCGGCCACCTCGGCGGCGGTGTGCTCGGCGAACCAGGTCGAGAACACCGCGTCCAGCAGTTCCCGGTAGCGGTAGCGGTCGGCGTCGCGGGAGAAGTCCGCGCCGAGCGATCTCTCCAGGCCGGCGACCACCTCGGTGCGGCCGGTGACCGCAACCAGATCGCGCATGTGCCGCGGTGTCAGCGCGACGACCATGAACCGCGCGCCGTCGGCGGTGCGGAAATCCTTGCCGTAGGTGCCGTAGACGGCATTGCCGGTGGCCTCGCGTTCGACGCCGTTGACCTGCACCTCGGTCAGGTAGCTCAGGTGCCCGGCCACCGCCAGCGCGACATCCGACAGCGGCAGCTCCACCGCCGAACCCTGCCCGGTCGCCTCGCGCCGCCGCACCGCCGCCGTCACCGCCAGCGCCGCGTACAGCCCGCACGCCACATCCCAGGCGGGCAGCACGTGGTTGGCCGGGCCGTCGTGGGTGAGCGCGCCGGTGATGAGCGGGAAACCGGTGGCGGCGTTGACGGTGTAGTCCACCGCCGGGCTGCCGTCGCGCTTGCCGAGGATCTGCACGGTGATCACATCGGGTCGCAGCGCGCTCAGCGCCTCGTGGCTCATCCATCCGCGCCCGCCCGCGTTGGTGACCAGGATGCCGCCACCCGCGCCCGGGGCTGTCACCAGCCGCTGCACCAGCGCCCGGCCCTCCGGGCCGCGCAGATCGCAGGTGACCGAACGCTTTCCGCGATTGAGCCCGGCCCAGTAGATGGACTCACCGGATGCGGTGACCGGCCAGCGGTTCTTGTCGCCCGCGCCGCCGATGGGGTCCACGCGGATGACCTCAGCGCCCAGCTGGGACAGGGTCAGGCCGCACAGCGGAGAGGCGACGAAGCTCGACACCTCGACCACCCGCAGCCCGGACAAGGGAAGCGGCCTCATGCTGCCTCCACCTGGCATGAGCGGGGGGCCTGCGGGGTGACGCTGCGCTGCCTCCTCCGGCCCTGACCCGCTCATGCCAGCAACCCCGTGAATCGCCAGTCCAGGACGGCCCTCGGTTCGGTGTTCGCGCCGGGTCTCGGGTGGGCGTGGACGATCGAGCGCAGGCGCACCGCGTGCCCGTCGCTGAAGGGCTCGGCCGACTCCACCCGCAGTTCGCTGGTGAGGGTGTCGCCCTCGCGCACCGGGCCGGTGTGGTCGCAGGACTGCCAGCCGAGCACGGTCACCAGCGCGGGCAGGGCGCGGGTGGCCTGGGCGAAGGCCAAGCCGATGGTGTGACCGCCGTAGACCAGGCGACCGGACTCGCCCGCACGCTCGTCGTGGTGCACGGCGGCGATGTTCAAGGTGAGCCGCGCCAGTTCGGGGGCGCTGGTGACCACGTCGGCGCTGCTGTGGAAGACGGTGCCGACCAGGTCGGGGGAGTAGTGCGGGCCGGGGACGAGGGCGCGATAGGCGGCCAGATCCCAGCCGGCGATCGCGGCCGGATCGTCGCCGCCCTGTTCGCTGCCGACGGCCGACAGGTCGTCGGCGTGGCGCACGCGATCCTCGGCCGCACCCGGGCTCAGCGGGAGCATGGCGCAGCGGTGGAAGTCCAGGACGGTGCGGCCGTGCTGGTCGGTGCTGGTGATGCGCAGCGCGGCGAGACCGGTGGGGGCGCGGCCGGGCTTGGGCGAGTTCTCGCGCAGGCCGACCACCTCGGTGCGGGTGGACAGCGTGTCGCCCAGCACGGGGAAGCGGTGGAAGCGCAGGCCACGGTAGAAGAGGTTGGCCTTGACGTGGTGGGTGGCCGTCGTGGACTGGCCGATGGCCACGTCCCACACCAGGCCGGGATGGGCGAGCGCGGCCGTGGCGCCGTGGACGGCCGCACCGGTGTGGGCGTCCAGGGCCAGGCGCAGCCGGTCGCCGAGGATCGCCTGGTGGGAGGCGGCCAGGCCGCTGGTCAGGGTGACCGCGGGCGCGGTCTCGAACGTGGTGCCGAGCGCGAGCTCGTCGAAATACGGTCCGCCGACGAACATCTCGCGTCGGTTCACAGCGTGGTCCACCTCGATCTCGGTCACCGGCAGCGCCGGAAGGGGCGCCGACCGCCCGGCGGCGGCGCGGGGGTGTCGGCTGCGGGGAATATTGGCAGCGCGACAACAGTCATGTCAATACCGATATGCGGCTATGCTACCGATTTGGCCGGTAAATGGCCGTACAAATACGGGAACAGGCGGAGATGTCCAAGCTCAACGACGAAGAGTCCTACCTGGTCGAGACCGTGCGCACCTTCATCGACCGCGAGGTGCGTCCGCACGTGCGGGAGATGGAGCACGCCAACGCCTATCCGCAGCAGTGGATCGAGCAGATGAAGCAGATCGGCATCTACGGTCTGGCGATCCCGGAGGAGTACGGCGGCTCGCCGGTCTCGATGCCCTGCTACGCCCGCGTCACCGAGGAGCTGGCGCGCGGATGGATGAGCCTGGCGGGCGCGATGGGCGGGCACACCGTGGTGGCCAAGCTGCTCACCCTGTTCGGCACCGAGGAGCAGAAGAGCCGGTACCTGCCGAAGCTGGCCACCGGCGAGATGCGCGCGACCATGGCGCTGACCGAGCCCTCGGGCGGCTCCGACTTGCAGGCGCTCACCACGCACGCCCGCCGCGAGGGCGACGAACTGGTGATCAACGGGTCCAAGATGTGGATCAGCAACGCCCGCCGCTCCGGCCTGATCGCCCTGCTGTGCAAGACCGACCCGGAGGCGGTGCCCCGGCACAGGGGCATCTCGGTGGTGCTGTGCGAGCACGGTCCCGGCCTCGAGGTCTCCCGCGACCTGCCCAAACTCGGCTACAAGGGAGTGGAGTCCTGCGAGCTGTCGTTCACCGACTACCGGGTGCCCGCCACCGCGATCCTCGGCGGTGAGCCGGGCAAGGGCTTCGCGCAGATGATGAAGGGGCTCGAGGTGGGCCGCATCCAGGTGGCCTGCCGGGCGCTGGGCGTCGCGGCGGCCGCGCTGGCCGACTCGCTCGAATACGCACAGCAGCGGGAGAGTTTCGGCAAGCCGATCTGGCAGCACCAGTCCATCGGCAACTACCTGGCCGACATGGCGACCAAGCTGACCGCGGCCAGGCTGCTGGCCTGGCACGCCGCGGAGAAGTACGACGCGGGCGAGCGCTGCGACATGGAGGCGGGCATGGCCAAGCTCTACGCCTCGGAGATCGCGATGGAGGGCGCGCTGTCGGCCGTGCGCATCCACGGCGGCTACGGTTACTCCACCGAGTACGACGTGGAACGCTATTTCCGCGACGCGCCGCTGATGATCGTGGGGGAAGGCACCAACGAGATCCAGCGCAATGTCATCGCCGCCCAGCTGGTCGCGCGCGGCGGGCTGTAGCGGCGCGGCAGCCGCGGGACAGCCGGAACGGGACAGGAGAGCACGGAGCACGATGGCCGCACGGGATTCGGAACCGGCGCACCAGCTGGTGTCGCGGGAACTGCGGGCGGCCATCGCGGCCGGCGGCTACCGGGACGGGGTGAAGCTGCCCACCGAAGCCGAGCTCGCCCAGCGCTACCGGGTGAGCAGGCAGACCGTGCGCCGCGCCTTCCAGGATCTGGTCGCCGACGGCACCGTCTACCGGGTGCCGGGCCGCGGCACCTTCGTGACCGAGTCCGGCGGGCGCTACCTGCGCCATCACGGCTCGATCGAGGACCTGATGAACCTGTCCTCGGACACCACCATGGAGGTGCTCGCGCCACTGCAACGCCGGGTCGACATCGACGCCGCGAGCAGGCTGCGCCTGGACACCGACGTGGTGTACACGGTGGTCTTCCGGCGCATCCACGAGGGCGTGCCGTTCGTGCTGACCACTGTGCACCTGCCCGAGCACATCGCCCGTCCGCTGATCGACGCCCCTGAACTCGGGCCGGGCGGCACCAGCGCGCACACCGTCATCGGCCTGCTCGAACCCCGGTTGGACAGCCCGATCGTGGAGGCGGCGCAGTCGATCACGGTCGCGCCCGCCACCGCCGAGATCGCGCGCGGGCTCGGCTGCGAGCCGGGGCACTCGATGTTGCGGGTGGACCGGCTCTACTCCGACGCCACCGGTCAGGTGATCGACCTGTCGATCAGCTATTTCCTGCCCGAGCACTACACCTACCGGGTCACCCTCCGGCGCAGCACGCTGTGAGCGCGCCGGTCCCGGCGTGGGGGTCGGCGCGGGGTCAGCGCGACGCCGCGCCGGTGACCAGCGGGGCGATCACCCGGCGGGCGAGGTCGCGGGCGGCCTCGTCGTCGGCGAGGTCGTAGCCGGGGGCGGGCAGCAGCAGGTAGCCGACGGTCAGGCGGATGACGGCGTCGGCCCGCAGGTCGGGATCGCCCGGCGGCAGCGTGCCCTCCTCCTGGCCCGCCCGGATGCGGGCGGCGATGAAGCGGGTGCCGATGTCGATCGGCGAGGGGTCGCCCGCGGCGATGATCGCCAGCAGCTCGGCGTTGCGATCGGCGTCCATGGTGTCGGCGAACAGCCGGTCGCGCAGGCGCAGGCAGGCGACAAAGGCCTCGGCGATGCGATCGGCCGGGTCGATCACGGTGAGGAAGGTCGTCGTGATCTCGGCGAGGAAATTGCGCAGGGTGTGCGCGACCGCCGCCTCGAACAGCGCGTCCTTGCCGCCGTAGCGGCGGAAGAGGGTGGCGCGGCTGATACCGGTGCGCTCGGCGATGTCGTCCATGGTGGCCGTCCGGGTGCCCCGCTCGGTGAGCACCCGCAGCGTGGCCTCGTAGACGTCGGCGACATCGGGATCGGCGGTGGAGTGCGTGACGACCTTGGCCACCGCCCGGCCGAACAGCTTGGTGAGCGGGGCGGACGGGCGCGGCATCCGACCATTGTGGCACTTGAGACTAATATGCTACCAATAGTCTCATGGCTGAGGGAGTGACCGAACGGCCCGCCCCGACGGCGACCGGGGAGAAGCAGCTCGCGCCGCTGGGGCCGGATTCGGTGGCATGGCGGGTCTTCGGTGATCTGACCTTCGTGCTCGGCGCCTCGCGCAGGCTGCTCATCGACGTGGGCCATCCGGTCGTGGCGGCGGGCGTCGACCAGTACTCGGTCTTCGAGACCGACCCGTACGGGCGCGCCGACCGGACCCTGAACATGATCATGGGCGTGGTCTACGGCCGCGAGGAGGCGCTGGCCACCGCCCAGCGGCTGCGCGAGCTGCACAAGCACTTCAAGGGGCAGCACCCCGACGGCTCGCGCTGGAGCGCGCTCAACCCGGAGGCCTTCCACTGGGTGCACGCCAGCCTCGTGCACGGCGTCCACACCCAGCAGAAGCTGCTCGGCCGCGGCTGGCGGCCCGGCGAGGTCGAGCAGTTCTACCAGGAGATGGGTCAGGTCGCGCGCCTGTACGGGGTGCGCGAGCAGGACATGCCCGCCGACTGGGAGAGCTTCCTGACCTGGTTCGACGAGATGGCCGCGACCAAGCTGGTGCGCACCGACGTCAGCGACCGGGTACTCGCCGTGGTGGCCCGGCCGACGCCGCCGCCGATGATCCCGGTGCTGCGCATCCCGTTCGTCTGGAACCTGGCGGTGCGCCCGTACGCGGGCGCCACCCTCACGCTGATCACCGGCGGACTGCTGCCACCGAACCTGCGCGAGCTGTTCGGGGTGAAGTGGTCGCGCCCACGCCAGATCGCCTTCGACGTGCTCGCGGCGATCTGCCGGGCCACCATCCCCCGGCTGCCCCGCTTCGCCCGCATGGTTCCGCCCGCCCGGCGCGCCTGGAAGCAGGCCGCCTGATGGCCGCCCGGCGCGCCCGCGTCGGCGCGCCGCGGCGCACGCCGATCCTCGACAGCGGGGCCCCTGCCGAGGTGGTCGAGGTCCGCGGCGCCGACGGCACCCTGCTGCACACCGAGATCCACGGCCGCCAGGACGCGCCGACCATCGTGCTCGCCCACGGCGTGCTGTGCAATCTGACCTTCTGGCGCAAGCAGATCGCCGAACTGAGCACCGAGTTCCGGGTGGTGGCCTTCGACCACCGCGGCCACGGGCTCAGCGAGCAGCCCCGGCGCGGCAGCTACACCCTCGACCATCTGGCCGACGACCTGCACGCGGTGCTCACCACCACGGTCCCGGCGGGCGAGCGAGCCGTGCTGGCGGGGCACTCGCTGGGCGGCATCGCCGTGATGGCATGGGGCGCACGGTATCCCCAGGACGTGGCGCGCCGGGTGCGCGCGGTGGCGCTGGTGAACACCACGCCGGGCGAGATCTTCGACAGCCTGCACTTCCTGCGCGGGCCGGAGCGGCTGCTCGGGCTGCGCAGGCGGCTGGCCATCGCGGTCGCCCCGCTGGCGGGGATTCCGTTGCCGCGCAGGCTGCCGATCCGCAGGCGGCTGCTGTCCTACGTGGCGCTCGGGTCGAAGTCCTGGGCGAGCGTCGGGCTGGAGCTGGACCGGATGATCGCCGCGACCTCCCCGCGTGGCCGCGGCGGCTACGGCGGGATGCTGGTGCGGATGGTGACCGCCATCGACCCGGGTTCGCTCGACGTGCCGACGCTGGTGATCGCGGGCCGCAAGGACAAGATCGCCCCGCCCGCGCGGTCGCGGGTGATCGCCGAGAGCCTGCCGCGGTTGATCGAGTTGCGCGAGTACGACTCCGGGCACTGCGGTCCGCTGGAATGCGCCGAGGAGGTCAGCGCCGATCTGCGCGCGCTCGCCCGCGGCGAACTCGGCCTCGCGGCCGATGAGGCCACGGCATGAGCGGTACGCGCGTGGGATGACCGTGGTGCGCGGGTCCGTGCAGGGGCGGACCCGCGCAAAACGTCCCGCGCGCCGGCCGGAGCGGGCGACACTGGATCCCGGATCCTTCTGGGACAGAAGGCCCGCCCGCTCCCGCCGCGTGTGCTGATGCGAGGGGTGTGGGCGGGGGTGATGCGGTCTGAGGCCGCGCCGTGACCAAGCGGCGCGGGGCGGTGGCAGGGAACGAGGGAACGATGATCCGAGACGACGATGTTGCGGATGGCGGCAATGCTCCCGGTAGCGAGGAGCCCGGCGGCAACCGGGGGTGGCGCTCCGTCGCCGCCCGTGCCGGTTCGGTCCTCGCGACGGTGGCGGTGCTGGTCGCCGGCACGGCCGTTGGCGCGGCGGCCCCACCCCCCCGCTTAGAACAAA
>NZ_JARWRU010001290.1 GCF_029867845.1 Nocardia farcinica
CCCCCCCCGCGCCGTGTCCGTGGTGCGAGATGATCGATGGTGATGACCAGCGCGACGAGCACGGACAACCGTGCCACCACCGACGACACCCGCACCGACGACACTCACACCGATCACCCCCGCACAGCCGCCGTCGGCCCGCCCGGCGACCGCGCCACGGGCAGCGGCACGACCCGGCGCGCCCGCCCGACCGTGACGGGAGACGCGGACTCGGGCAGGGGGCCGGCCGGGACCGGCGACGCGGAGCGGGATCGGCCCGAGGTGAGCGTGCTGCCCGAACAGCGGTGGCGGGCCAGGGCCGCGGCCCACCGCGCCCGGTTCGACGAGCTCGCGGGCCCGTATCTGGCCCGGCGCGCGGCGGGCGAATCCCATCCGGTCATCGACTTCCTGTGGACCTACTACGGCCAGAAGCCCGGCCAGGTGCGGCGTTGGCATCCCGGCTTCGGTGTGGCGCTGGCGGACGCGCGCGAGTACGAGGGCGCGCGCGGCTACCACCGGATCGGTCCCGGCCTGCACACCGCCGACCCGGCGTTCCTGGAACGCCGCCGTGACACCGTGCGGTTCGTCGCCGACCTGCTGCGCGCCACCGCGGCCCGCCCGCCGCACCTGTCCTGCTTCGGCCTGCACGAGTGGGCGATGGTGTACCGCACCGACGAGGTCCGCCACCGGCACGTGCCGTTGCGGCTCGGCAGTGCGGGCACCGACGCGGTGGTGGAGTCGATGTCGCTGCGCTGCACCCACTTCGACGCCTTCCGTTTCTTCACCCCCGACGCGGTCGGTCGCAACGCCACCCCGCTCACCCGCGAGGACCAGGTCGCCGGCGAGCAGCCGGGCTGTCTGCACGCGAACATGGACCTCTACAAGTGGTGCTTCAAGCTGCTGCCGCTGGTCGACTCCGATCTGCTGCTGGACTGCTTCGAGCTGGCCTGCGCGGCCCGCGAGCTCGACATGCGGGCCAGCCCCTACGACCTGCGGGACTACGGCTACGAGCCGGTGCCGATCGAAACCCCCTCGGGCCGAGCGGACTACGTGCGCGCCCAACTGGACATCAGCGAGCGGGCGGGTGTCCTGCGCGCCCGGCTGCTGGCGGCCTGCGAGCGGCTGCTCGAACGGTCCGCGCCGGCGGAGGCCGCCGCGCGGGCGACGACGGAAGGACGGACGCACCACAGATGATCGAACTGGACCGCATCACCGTGCCCGAGCACGTCTTCGGCTACCCGGAAGTCGCCTTCGGCGGCTACGTGGCGGGCGCGCTGGCCGCCCGCTGCACCGGCGGCACCCAGCGCGTCGACTTCCGGGGCCGGGTGCCCGTCGGCACACCGCTGTCGCTGGTGCGGACCGAACGCGGCGGCACCGCGCTCGCCGACGCGACGGGCACGGTCCTCACCGAGGCGCATCCGGCGAGCCTGGCGCTCGACGTGCCCGACTGCCCCGCCTGGGACGAGGTGGTCGCCGCGACCGAGCGCGGCCTGAAGTCCGAGAAGCGGTTGTTCACCCACTGCTACGGCTGCGGCGCGGGCTGCGCGCCGGGCAAGGGTCTTCGCCTGTTCCCGTGCACGCTGCGCGAGCGCGGCCTGGTGGTCTCGGCCTGGACCCCCGATCCCGCCCTCGGTGACACCGACGGGCTGCTGGCGGTGGAGAACGTGTGGGCCGCGCTGGACTGCCCGGGCGCGTGGGCGGGCTTCGCCTACCACCGGATGGCCATGGGCGCGGTGACGGCCGCCCTGACCGCCACGGTGCTCGCCCCGGTCGAAGCAGGCGCCCCGCACGTCAGCTTCGCCTGGCCGGTGGCGGCAGACGGCCGCAAGCACACCGTCGGCGTCGCGCTGGCCACTGCCGACGGACGGCTGTGCGCGGTGGCCGAGGCGCTGTGGATCGAACCGCGCGAGCCGGTCACGCCGACGCTCGTCTAGCGCCGTGAAACGAAACAACCCCCACCCGGTGCGGGTGGGGGTTGCCTTCGGCCGTGTCAGCCGCTGATCACAGCGGGGGGAATCCCGCGGAGCCCGTCGCCATCCAATTCCAGAACTCGGCGGCGCGATTGGTGATCAAGGCGACGATGTCGAGAACGACGCTTCCCATGAATACCTAACTCTCGATGTACACGTGCGAGGCCCAGGGTAGTGGCAACGGATTGTCACGGCTTCCCTGGCCTCGCACGTATGGTCGAGCGAGCGTCGCGCCCTGCGGGGCCTCAGCCGCGCTGCGCGGCCTTGGCCTCGCGGCGGCGGCGGTGCAGGATCGGCTCGGTGTAGCCTCATGGCGCTGTTTCGTCGCCTGACCTGCGGATTACCAAAGATTCGCACCTCCAGTGACCGTTTTGTGGCCGTTTTGGGTGGGCCGGCACCAACCACCTGCGCGTCACCGGGCATCGGCGAGATCAACCACGAGGCGAGCCTCTGGGACATAGTGCCTCGCGGTCACGGCCGAATCCACCTCGTGCCCCAGAATCAGCCGGGCAGCCGGAAGCCCATATTTCTCGGCTACGCGCGTCGCGCGAGTGGAGCGGAGCGTCTTCACCGTCGACCACTCGAGGTCGCGCCCCTGGACAATCGCCGCCCAGGTCTTGGACATCTGCTCCGAGCGCACCACTCGGCCGGTCCGGCTCGGGATCACCAGTCGCTGACCGGGTGCCGCGGCCATCTGTCGCCGGCGCAGCATTGCCATGCAGTCAGGGCCGACCTTGATCGTCCGCATCGATCGTGCGGTCTTGGTGAACGGCTGACGGTAGGCGACGCAGACAACATCGTCATCGTCGTAGTTCGGCCATCCACGAGGCATGACGATCTCGTCATGAGGCAGCCGATACTGCTCGATGACTTCCTTCAGTTGCCGCACACGCAGTTCGGTATCGACGATAGTGCCGGACACAGTCACTTCATGCGTGTCGAAGTCGATGTCGTCGAAACGGACGGACAAAGCCTCGCTCGGGCGAGCAGCGAGCTCGTAGGTCAGCTTCGTGAAATCCATATATCGCTGTTCGAACACACGGGATTGGTTCGGGCGAGGGAAGTAGGCACGTTCGGCCTCCCAATACCAGCTGAGCTCTTGGGGAGTGAACGGTTGCGGCTCATCGGGGAAGAACGGGTTGCCCACCCTTCTTGCCCGGCTGCCCGACTGCTTGACCCGACTTCCCTTGTAACCCTTCACCGCGTCGACGGGATTGTCATCACGGAAGCCGTCATCGACCAGCATCTGAAACGCGTTGCGCAGGATCGACTTCTGACGGGCGTTCTTGTACGAAAACCCATTCAGCAACTCCAAATGTATTCGGATGTGGAACGGTCTCGTCTCAGCCGCCTTCATCCTTCCCAGAACCGACCCGGCCAGCGTGATCTTGTCGGCTTTCGCTCGCCCTTTTGTGGCCGGTTCGATCTCACGCCGATAATGCTTCGCGTTCTGAGGCCGTTTCTGCTTGTCGTTCTCATAGATGCGGAGCCACGCCCTGCACAGATCCTCGACGGTCACCTCCGGCGGATAGATACCAATCGATTGGGCGCGCGGTTTCCATGCAACAAGCCGCTTCTGGAGATTCGCAATGGCTTTCGGCTTGGTCTTGCCCGAGGCATGGACCTTCGATGGATCGCCAAACGGCTCCCCGACCAGGCAATGGACCTGGTAGATCTTCCGAGCTTCGTTCCATTTGGGCTCGCTGAACCTCCCATGAGCTCCAGGCGGCAGCTCAAACTGCGACATACGGCGCCACCTCGTTCTCGACCGCGCCGCCGACGTATCGCGGGCCTCCACGTTCCGGCTTGTTCAGGCAGCCCGCCGTCAACTGCCACCTATCCATATACACAGTCCTTCCTGCCCGCTCATTCCCCCGCAGGGCGGGGAAAATTCAGCCATTCAGCTCGGCGAGGAGCGTAGGAAATACCGAGGACGAGGCGAAGCCCCCGATCAGTAACTGAGAGATTGCCAGCTATCTGGTGTGGCACAGCGCTATAGACCGCGGATCGTGCGCTCCTCCACAAACGCCCGCAAGGACTCCCACGGATAGAGGACTTTGCGGCCAAGCTTCACGTAGGGCGGACCGACGCCGAGGTGCCGATCGTTGGCGAGCTTGCCGACGGTGGTCCGCAAGTACTCCGCTGCTTCTCTCGGAGTTGCCAACTCAGCCATGGCGAGAGACTGCGATGTCACGGAAGGGCACGCACACGCGCTGCGGGGAACCGGATTCCATTGCCATCGCTGTGGAACCGCGTTCTGGCCACACCCGCCATCGCGGGTGTGCCGATACGACAGCCCTTGTCACTTGATCAGCGCGCAAACTCGCGATCCGGGCGGCGGCTTCGTCTTCGACGGCGCTGATCTGCCGACGCATTTCGGCGATCTGAGCGTCGCGCTTGGTCTCGCATGCGGTGATCGCCTGCCAGTCGGACAGACAGCGGCGCACCGCCGCGGCGATCGCACAGTCGCGTCCGCGGGCGAGTTCACGGCGACGCCGCACGTGCTCACATGAGCGTTTTACCCGCTGCGCCAGTTCTGGTGACCGCTCCGATCGCGATGAGCGCGGCGGCCGACGTCCATCCATCAGCTGACCTCCATAGGTACTGGCCAGCCTGCTGATTCTCCAGCAACGATGCTACCCCCTCGCCCACGCCTCGCAGATATTCGGTCGTCGTTCCAGCTCAGCGAAGGTGACCGCCATGCCAACTCACGCCCGCTCTGTGCTCAGCATCCAACAGGCACTACTGCGCGCGGTCCGACGCCGGTGCTCGGCATCGCCGTCCATACGTGACACCGGCAAACCCGCAGGATCTCATCACTGAATGCGCATATCCACGTTTCAGTATGATATGTCGATCATTGAACCTAGCCTGCCCCTCCAGGCCCCCGGATGACTGAGAGGATTCGAACCTGCGACCACTTGACACAGGTTCCAGCTACATCAACCGGTCTCGATAGAGCCCAAACTTACTCGAAGCCAACAGCTTTCGCGACACGTGCACTTCCCGACAGATCCTGGAAAGACCGGCCGATTCCCGCCAATAATGTGAGATTCTGGTGAGACGGCCGCCGCCCCTTCGCCGGTGATTCGCCAGAGGCGTCCACGATGGCGACGGAGACGATCCACGACGAAATTCTCTCGGCTCTCCGAAGCCGAGGATGACTTCACGGCGATCACTTCCGCGTGTCGCTCCGGGGACACGCCAATCGTCAAATCGACCAGGCAATTTCACAGCTAACACAATGGAGCCGTCACGCCACACCCATAGCCCAGGCAACCTGCCGTCGCGAACCGCGGCGGTGACGTCCCGACTCGATGAGTCCTGCCCTCTCAGCCACAGCACCGCGGCACATTGCCGATCCTTCGCGGGGCACCACGCTCAGCCGTCAGCGTCGGATCGCGTGCCGGTGCCGAATGCTTCGAAACGTTGCGTGCAGCGCTCGTAGACAGCGTGCAGCATGATGATCATGCACGCGAAGATCGGTACGGTCAGCAACTCCCAGTCGTCCTCCCCGGCCAGCAGAGCCGCACTGACCGCCAACGCCGCATATGCCGAGAAGAAGAGCGTGCGAACGACGACCAGAGACGCACCGGCGGGCGGGGTACGCCAGCTCACCGCGATCGCCATCACCTGCGCGACGAGCGCACAGCCGATTGCTGCGCGCTGGACGGCACCGAGACCGGCCCACTCCGCCACCTGAGTGGACAGCGGACCACACCCGATCGCGGTTGGAATCACCGCGGACAGCGCGAATCCGAATATCCGGACGCGTAGTTCCCACGCGCGCACTCGCACCGGGTCCACATCGGCCATGTCTATGCGATCTTCCAGCTGGGCTTGCCGTCACCTTCGACCGACGCGTCGTTGAAGCTCGTTGCCTGCTGATGTCGAGGCGATCCCCGCCCGCGCGCTCCTCTCACCGCGGTTGCGATCAACCCGAGACCGGCAGCCGTAAGAAGGCGTCGGTGACGTTCTGATCGCCGAGATCGGCGTAGATCGCGGCCTGGGCGGCGGGCGGCAGGGTGTGCATGATCTCGCGCACCCGCGCCTGCCTGCGTGCGACCGCCTGACGCACCGGCATCCCCGGCGTCGCGACCATCTGCGGGATGATGCCCTCCACCTCTTCGGCGCCACCGTGATGATGACCGGCATCCACCATCGCCTGCTCGCGCGCCATCTGCGCCTCGTCCTTCTCCTCCGACATACCGATCGGACCGATCATGCGGCCGTTGAGGAACTGCTTCACCACCGGCTCCTCCGACGTCAGCAGCACCTCACGCGGCCCGAACATCACCAACTGACGACGGAACAACATCCCGATGTTGTCCGGCACCGTACGCGCCAAGTTGATGTTGTGCGTGACGATCAGGATCGTCGCGTCGATCTGAGCATTGATATCGATCAACAACTGCGACAGGTACGAGGTACGCACCGGATCCAGACCGGAATCCGGCTCGTCGACCAGAATGATCTGCGGATCCAGCACCAGCGCCCGCGCCAGACCGGCGCGTTTGCGCATACCGCCGGAGATCTCACCGGGCAGCTTGCCCTCCGCACCCAGCAGACCCGTCAGCTCGAGTTTCTCCATCACGATCTGCCGGATCTCGGACTCGGACTTCTTGGTGTGCTCACGCAGCGGGAAGGCCACATTGTCGAACAGGTTCATCGACCCGAACAACGCACCGTCCTGGAACAACACCCCGAACAGCTTGCGGATCTCGTAGAGCTCGGAGTTCGAACATGTCGTGATATCGGTGTCACCGATGAAGATCGACCCACGCTCCGGCCGCAACAACCCGATCAGCGACTTCAGGAACACCGACTTACCCGTACCCGAAGGACCCAGCAGAGCGCTGACCTCACCCGAAGGAATCGTCAACGACACATCCTGCCAAATCCGTTGAGAGCCGAAAGACTTCGTAACTCCCTCGGTCCTTACCTCCACACCCACAATGAATCCCTTTCTCGAATGTCAGCGCGGCGCCCCGCCACCGAGGGCGGAATCGATGCCGCTGATCTCGGTGATGGCCCAGTTCCGGCTGCTGTCGATGTCGAGCTTGTAGGTCGCCGTGGACTGCACGCCGTCGGGCGCCTGCACGTTCTTGGTGAGCACATCGACGAAGCAGACGACCCGGAAGATGCCGTTGGACTCCGATTCCACCTTCGCCGCGATCGGCCGGGCACTGGACGACCACTGCATCGGGCCGATCAACTGCTCCATCGAGGTGGCGGCCTGGGTCAGGCGGGTCGTGAGTTCGGGCGTGGTGTTGGCGGTCAGCCTACCGCGCCACTCCTGCGTGTTCTCGAAACTCATCTGCGCTGCGCCGGTGGCGTAATCGAGCGCCACCTGCTCGGCGCGGTGTTGATCGGCGGCAGCCGCGTCACGACGATCCAATTCCGCTGCCGCGGAATACCACTGCCAGCTCAGCAACGCGATGACCGCTGCGGTGACCAGGGTCGCGACGACGGCGAGGACGGTCTGGGCGGGCATGGTCCGCCGCGCCGTGGACTCACGGCCGGTGTGCTGTTCGGGTGCGGTCTCGTGCTCGGCGACCGTGGCGGCCGATGACTTCTCCGGCATCAACCTGCTCCTTCCGTTGGGTGCCTACTTCGGGGTGGGGATGTGTACAGTGACGGCGCCCGCCGGGTCGGTGGCATCCATCACCCGGCCCAGCAGGCTGCCGAGATCGACGGTGCGCAGCGCGGCACCGCCGGATTGCGCGGCGGGCAGTAGGTTGACGCCGATGACGCCGAGGTCGGCGGCGGTGATATCGAGGAATTTCTGCAGTTCGCCGAACAGCGGGCTTGCGCCGTCCCGGATGCCGTCCAGCAGCGGCCCGCGGCGCATCGCGTCGCGCACCGAGTTGAGCAGATCCTGGAATCCGGTGCCGAAGCCCGGAAGCTGCGGGCTGGTCGCGGCCAGGCTCGCCGGCACGGCGCCGGTCCGCATGAGCAGCGGTTGCAGCGTGCTGAGCAGGGTCACGAGATTGTCCGTCTGCTCTGTGAATTCCGCGGCGAGCAGCGTGCCCGCGCGGTTCAGATCACCGACCACTTGGACGCCGTCGGGCAGTCCGACATCGAGCGTACGGAAGATGTGCTGGACCTGATCCGGGTCGACCTGCTGGAGCAGGTGCGCGAGTCGGGCGGAGAGCTCTTTGAAGGTGGTCGGCACGGCCGTTCGGTCCGCGTCGACCTGCGCGCCGTCCGCCAGGTAGGGGCCCGCGGCGGTATCAGGCAGTACCGAGATGTAGGACTCGCCGAGCGCGGAGAGATTGTCGACCCGGAACCAGCTGCCCGCGGGTATGGGGTCGGATTCGTTGTAGCGCAGCGTGATCCGGATGCCCTCGGGCTCCGGTTCGATGCCGGTGACCTTGCCGATCGGCACCCCGCGCAGCAGCACCCTGGAATTCACGAGGATGCCGTTGGTGTCGGGCACCAGCATGCTGGCCGTGCGCATCTCGCGGAAGCGGTCCACATCCAGCCCGACACGCTGGATGTAGAGCAGGGACAGAGCGGTCAGGACCGTCATGGCCACGATCGAAACACGAGTGCGGGTGATCATCGGACGGCTCCCAGCAGACGCAGGATCGAGGTGGCGTCGCCGATCAGTTCGTCCCCGGTGCCGGTGCTCACGGACGTGACGTCGACAGCGGGACGCTGCGCGAACGGCAACAGGGTGGTGCGCAGGAAGTTGTTCACCCGCACGGTGGTGGCCGGGGCGTCGTCCCAGATCCCGCGCCCTGATTCTGCCGTGTCGGCCAGGGAATTCAGCATCGGAGTCAGCCACAGGCCGCCTTCGAAGATGGAGCCGACCGAGGGCAACAGGGTGCTGATGTGCGCGACTACGGCGCGCGCGACATTGTGCCAGTAATAGGTGCCCTGCTCGCTGAAGACGGCCTGCCACTCGGCACTTCGGTCGACGACCGCGGTCGCGGTGTCGTTGACCCCGTTCAGCAGGCGATCCAGCTCCGCCGTGCCCGCCGCGAGATCGGCCATGTCCACCGCGACGGTGCCGGCCATCCGCCGGACGTCCTCGAGCGCGGGCATGGTCCGGTTCAGGGTGGCCATGGTGTCCTGCATCTTCTGGATACTGCCGCCGTTGACGAAGTAGGCGAGCACCGCGATGGTGTCCTCCAGTTGCGGCGGCGAGGTGGTGCGTTCCAGCGGAACCGTGCTGCCGGGACCGAGGAAGCCCTGTTCCGGGTGGGGCTCGGTGCTCGGGATCAGTGCGATGTAGGTGTCGCCGAGCAGGGTGTTCTGCCGGATGATGGCGCCGGCGTCGGCGGGCACCTGGGTGTTCGCGGCGAGTCCAACCGTCACGTCGATGCCGTCCGGGGTCGCGGTGAGAGCCTGGACCTGCCCGACCCGGAGACCGCCGAGCAGCACGTCCGCACCGGACGGCAGGTTCATGACGTTCTCGAACCGGAGGGTGACCGTGTAGTCGGTGTGCACGCCGGAGCGCACCGAGGGCAGGTCGTCCGGGCTCAGCGAGCATCCGGCGACCGCCAGCGCGAGCGCGAGGCACGCGACGGCCACCGACCGCCGCGGCCCGCGGCACGTTCGAGGAGTTCTCACGACGGCCTCCGCACGATCAGGGACAGCAAATTCACGGTGCCGGGGGCGAACTCGTTCTGCGCGCACTGTGGTCCGAGCAGATCGCACACCGCGGGATCGACCGGTACGGACGGCGGCCGGTACGGCATCGAGATGCCCCCGCCGGTCTGCTGTTGATAGTTCACCGCGGTCACCATCGCCGGGATGGTGCCGTACAGCCGGGCCAGATCGGGTGCCCGGGTTGCGGCCAAGGCGATCACGTCGGCGACCGGACCGTGCATCAGCGGCCACAGCTGGTCTCCGTAGCGGCGCTGGATGTCGTAGATGACTGCGACGAGCCAGCCGATTCCGCGGTCGAAGCGCGCGACGTAACCGAACAGCTCGGTGCCGAGAGCAGCGATTTCCGGCATCCGCTCGAGGATCGAACTGATCCGATCCCAGTGCCGCAGCGCGTCCTCGGTGAGCGGGGCCATGTTCATGATCGTCGCCCCGACGTCGGCGGTCACCCGGTCCGGGCTGTTCGCGGCCGCGGCCGCGTGGGTGAGCATCGCGTTCATGGTGGCGCCCGTGCCGTCGAGTGCGGTGTTCAGACCGGCGACCGCGCCCTGCACACTGTCGTCGCCCGCAGCGGAGAGCGCGTCGATGAAATCGGCCGCGGAGCCCGCGATCTCGGAGATGCTCTTGGGGGTGTGTGTGCGCTGACGCGGCACGCAGTCGCCAGGCCGCAGGGAGGGACCCGCGGTGTAATTGCCGACCAGTTCCAGGCTGCGGTCGGCGAGCAGCGATTTCGACCGGGTCACCACCTGAACGTCGGCCGGGTAGCGACGGCCGTCGTCCAGGGCGAACTCGACGCGCACGTGATCGCCGCGCTGCTGCACGTCGCTCACCGTGCCGACTCGAAACCCCATCTGGGTGACCGGATTGCCCGCATAGAGTCCGATCGCGTCGGGCATGTCGGCACAGAATCCGTCGCCTCCCCCCGCCGCCTCGGCCGCACCGGAGTGGCGCACTACGACGGCGGTGGCGATCACCGTGGTCGCGGCCACTGCCAGTGTCAGCGCGGCGCTCTTCTTCGAGATCCGCATGTCAGCACTCCCGTCCTGGAATCGGAATACACAGCGACGTGGTGAGCACGCCGCCGCCGAACTGCGCCATGCCCTCCGGGGTCAGCCACTGCTCGAGCTGCGCGCGCAATCCGGTCAGGTTGTCGATGGCGGGTCCGAGATGCTGCTGCAGCTCCGACACCAGTGCCTGCAGATCGCGAATGTGGGTCTCGACCTGGTCGGAATGCTCGAGGTAATAGGCCTCGAGCGGTTGCAGCCGGGACAGTGCGCTGCCGAGCAACTGGTAGGCATAGTTGAAGCCCGCCGAATTGTTGTGATAAGTGGCGAGAACAGTGTCGATCTTGCCGATGAGTTCGAAGACGAAGCCACGATTGACGTTGAAGGTCTGCAGGTATTCGGCGGCCAGCGCGGCGACCTGGTGGATCTGGAGTCGCTGCTGGTCGAGCACCTGGGTGATCGCGTTCATGCCGTCGACGATGGTGCCGAGGGAAGTCGAGTTCCCCTCCAGCGCCTGGGAGACCTGGCGCAGATTGGCATTCATGGTCGCGGCGTCGACTTCGTCGGTGACCGTCGGCGCGCTCTGGAGCACGTCTCCGATCGAGTACGGCACCACCACCCGGTCCCGAGGTATGGCGACCTCGTGGTCGGTTCGCGAACCGAGCGGGATCAGGGTCACCGCGTATCCGCCGACCGGGGTGAGCATCCGGACCTCGATACGCGACCGGTCGCCGACCAGGATGGCGTCGTCGATCCGGGCCCGAACGGTGACGGTGTCCGCCGCGATGGCGACATCGGAGACCTTGCCGACGCTGATTCCAGCCACCCGGACGTCCTGCCCGGTCTCGATCGCGGAGGCGTCGGTGGTCTCGAAGGTGATGGTCTGCTGCCCGGGCGGACGCAGGTAGAGCCCGGCGAAGGCGGCGACGACCACCAGGGTGGCGCCGACGACGGCGGTGCCGAGGAGCACGTCGTTGTGCCACACGGCGTGCGCTCGGTCCCGCAGCCGCCTGCGGCGTCCTGTCATTTCGCGTTGCACAGCACGACCTCGCTACCGTTGAGCAGGAGTTGGACATCGGACGGCAGGTGGGCCTGCCCATTACTGCATCGCGTGTTCTCCGGGCGGTGCGCGACCTGCAGCCCGGCCAGTGCACCCGGCATGAGCCGCAGCGAATCGACGGCCTCGGTCAGCGAGGCGAATGCCTGCGTCAGCAGGGCATCGACATCCAGGTCGGAGCGCAATCCCAGCGCCGCGAGCAGCCGTTCGATCGGCTCGACCAGCGCGGGGCCGGTCGCCGCCGTCTTGGGGAACTCGTCGAGCACCGTCATGGCATTGCTGATGGGCAGGCTCATCGCCTTCATGAACTCGAGGACGTCCTCGGAGCGGCCGCCCATGGAGTCGGCGATCCGGGCGACGTTCGCGGTGAGAGTGGCGATCAACTGCTTGCGGTCCTGTGCGTAGGCGGCCAGTTCCTGCGCGCTCTCCAGCATCGGTGCCAGGCCGCCGCCGTCACCCTGCAGCACCGCGATCGCGTTCTCCGCGAAAGCGTTGATCTGACCGGTATTCATCGTCGACAGCACCGGTTGCAGGCCGTTGAACAGCGCGGTGATGTCGAACGAGGGCCGTGTCGCCGCGGTGGTCAGGTGGGAGACCCGGTTCCCGGGCTGCGCGGCGAACTCCACATCGACGAAACGCGCGCCGGTGAGGTTCTGGTACTTGACCGCCAACGTGGTCGTGTCGGTGAGTTCGTAGCCGGCATCCATCGAGAAGCTCACCCGAGCGACCGTTCCGTCTCCTTCGGGAATCAACTCGACGCCGGTGACCTTGCCGATCCGCAGGCCCTTCAGCCGGACGTCACCGTTGACCCGCAGACCGGAGACGTCGGCGAAATCGGCGGTGTACCCGCGGGTGCTCTGCTCGACCGGGTTGCGCATGGCGTTGAGCACGAGCACGAACAGCAGCACGGTCACCACCGCGACGGCGACGAGTTTGAGCGCGGCCCAGATCAGTCCGCGTCCGGTGGCCATCAGCGGACCGCCTGCGAGGGCGCGGTCAGGGCACCCAGCTGGGCCAGCGGCCCGGCCAGGCCGGGTACGTCGTCCAGCACCACCCGCAGCCGCAGTGTCCGTTGCTCCGGCGTTCCGGCGAAGGCCGATTCCAGACGGTCGATCGCGGTGTTCAGCTCGGCCATCCGGCCGTCACCGAGCAACCCGGGCAGCGGTGCCACCACCTCGTCGACCGCGCCGACCAACGGGATCAGCTCGGCGTCGTGCGAGGCGAGCAGCGAGCCCGCCAGGCCGAACAGATCGGAGGCGGCCAGTTCCAGCGCCTGGTCGGTCTCGGTCATGAAGGCGTCGTCCACCCCGAGGCTGCCGTCCGGGCGCTGGTTGTACGCGCTGTGATAGATCGCGTAGAGCGCGTCGGCGGCGCCCCGGCCGAAGGCGGGCAGCTGCACGAGCACGTCGTTCGCGCGCAGCAACAATTCCGTCGGCAGGTGTTGCTGGGTCTTCGACATCTGCTCGGCCACGATGATGCCGGCGCGGATGAGCGGGGCCAGCCCGTTCGCGTAGCGCATGATCTCGTCCAGCGTGGCGATCATGCTCGAGGTGAGCGTGCCGTCCACCACCAGTGACACCTGTTCGAGCATGGTCGACATGGTGTAGTCCGGGGCCGCCGTGCGGTGCAGCACCCGGCCGTCGGTGAGGGCGTTGCCGCCGGGGCGCTCGATGAGGTTGACGGCCGTGACGCCGAAGTAGTTCTCCGGCCGGAAGTCGACATCGAGGCTGTCGGTGAGAATGGCACCCAGCTCGTCGTCGAGCACCAGTGCGA
>NZ_JARWRU010001291.1 GCF_029867845.1 Nocardia farcinica
CCCGTGTGGGGGGTGCCGGGGGGCGGGCCCGCGCCCCCCGGCGCGCGGGGGGCGGTCCCCGCGCCCGACCCCCGCCCCGGCGCGGCGGCGTCTGCTGCCACCAGCGGCGCGCGCAGCGGGTGAGGGTGGCCTGGTCGGCCAGCCCGAGCAGCGAGGCCACCTGGGCCAGCGGCATGTCGGTGGTGGTCAGGTAGTGCGCGGCCTGCCTGCGGCGCACCTCGTCGAGCAGGGTGGCGAAGCCGGTGCCCTCGGCGGCGAGCCTGCGTTGCAGGGTGCGCGGGTGCACGGTGAGCAGTCCGGCCACAGCGCCGATCTCGGCCGGGGCGGTGCCGAGGAGCTGGCGCAGCGCCGCCTTGACCCGGCGCGCGGTCGGGCCGGGCGCGCCGTCCTCCGCGCCGCCCGCGGTCTGCTCGGCGAGGAAGGCCAGGGCCAGCCGGTGCAGGGTCTCGTCGCCGCCGGACAGCGGCCGGTCCGCCAGGGCTGCCGGGATGCGCAGCGCGGCGCGTGGCCTGCCGGTGTGCACCGGGGCGGCGTAGAAGCGTTCGTGGGCCGCGAGCGGCGCGGGCGGGTGGTAGGGCAGTTCCACCGAGCGCAGCCCGTAGCGCGGGGCGGCCAGCCGTTGCAGCGCGCGGTGCACGAAGCCCATGCTCAGATCGGTGCCCTGCACCGGGACGGGCAGGCCCGGTTTCACCCCGCAGGTCAGGGCGACGATCGCGGGATCGCCGTAGGGGTCGGGCCCGATGTCCAGGCTCAGCGAGCGGGCGTGCACGAACAGATAGCGCGAGGTGCACTCCAGGGTGTCGGCCAGCGTGGGGGAGTTGCGGATGGCCAGCGCCAGCGGGCCGAGCATGTCCAGATCCTGCCGGTAGGCGATGCGCAGGCCGAGATCGGGGCAGTCGAGGCGGTGGGCGGCCAGTTCCAGCAGCGCGGCCACCGCCTGGTCGGGGATCAGCAGGTCGTCGGTGTCCAGGGCGGCGACCGGCAGGCCGACGGCGGTGGCCAGCGCCTCGGCGTCGCCGCCGAGTTCGGCGACAGTGGCGCGGAAGCCGCGCAGGCCCGCGGAACGGATGACCGACATGTCGTCGAGAATCAAATAGTTGTCGCGCGGAGTCAAGAAAGCCGGATGCGCTGTCGGGGAGAATGGAGCCATGAACGGGACCGACACGCCTGTGGAGCACCTCGACGTCGTCATCGTCGGGGCCGGACTGTCCGGCATCGGCGCGGCCTACCGGCTGCAGACCGGATGCCCCGGCAAGAGCTATGCGTTGCTGGAGGCGCGCGAGTCGCTCGGCGGCACCTGGGATCTGTTCAAGTACCCCGGCATCCGCTCGGACTCGGACATGTTCACCCTCGGCTACCCCTTCAAGCCGTGGCGCGACGCGAAGTCCATCGCCGACGGCGCGTCCATCCTGCGCTACCTGCGCGAGACCGCCGCCGAGCACGGCATCGCCCGCCACATCCGCTACTCCACCAAGGTGGTCGGCGCCGACTGGTCCAGCGCCGAGG
This sequence comes from Nocardia farcinica, assembly GCF_029867845.1. Classification (GTDB taxonomy): domain Bacteria; phylum Actinomycetota; class Actinomycetes; order Mycobacteriales; family Mycobacteriaceae; genus Nocardia; species Nocardia farcinica_A. The sequence goes on from NZ_JARWRU010001291.1 coordinate 1,507, forward strand.
CCCGCTGGACACTCACCCTGGCCACCCGCGACGAGCACGGCGCGGCCGTCGAGCGCACGCTCACCTGCGGCTTCCTCTACGTCTGCGCCGGCTACTACGACTACGAGCGCGGCCACGACCCGGTCTTCCCCGGCGCGGAGGACTTCACCGGGCGCATCGTGCACCCGCAGTTCTGGCCCGAGGACCTGGACTACGCGGGCAAGATGGTGGTTGTCATCGGCAGCGGCGCCACCGCCGTGACGCTGGTGCCCTCGATGGCCGAGCAGGCCGCGTCGGTGACCATGCTCCAGCGCAGCCCCACCTGGATCAGCGCGGTGCCCGCCCGCGACAAGCGCGCCGACACCCTGCGCGGGCTGCTGCCCCCTGACCTGGCGCACCGGCTGATCCGCGGCAAGAACATCCTGTTCGGGATCACCTTCTTCAACTACTGCCGCCGCTTCCCGGCCTCCGCGCGCAAGGTGCTCACCGATCTGAACACTCGCATCCTGAAGGACGAGCGGCTGGTCGCCGAGCACTTCACGCCCAGCTACGACCCGTGGGACCAGCGCCTGTGCGCCGCCCCCGACGCCGACTTCCACAAGGCGATCAAGAAGGGCAGGGCGCGGGTGGTCACCGACCACATCGAGCGGTTCGTGCCCGGTGGCATCGCGTTGCGGTCAGGCAATGTGCTCGACGCCGACATCATCGTCACCGCCACCGGTCTGCGCCTGCTCGCCTTCGGCGGCATCGCTCCCAGAGTGGACGGGAAGCCGGTGCCGCTGTCGGAGCAGTTCGTCTGGCAGGGCGCCATGCTGACCGGTGTGCCCAATTTCGCGGTCTGCATCGGCTACACCAACGCCTCGTGGACACTGCGCGCCGACCTGACCTCGCGCCTGGTCTGCAAGGTGCTGCGGCACCTGGACCGCAACGGCTACGACGCGGTGGTGCCGCGCCCGGACGGCGAGCTGAACCGCCGCCCGCTGCTCGACCTGGCCTCCGGCTACGTCCAGCGCTCCATCGACGAATTCCCCCGGCAGGGCGACCGGCATCCGTGGAAGGTCAGGCAGAACTACCTGCTCGACTCGGCCACCACCCTGCGCACCGATCTGAACAAGACGCTGTCGCCGGTCTCGGCTACCCGTGAGGCGCCCGCGCCCGTGCGCTGAACGGTCCTCGGCTCGGCTTGCCGCCCACTCCGCTCCCGCGCGCGCTGGGCGGCGCACAGCCCCCGGATGGCCAGCGCCCGCAGATGGTCGGCGGTCCCGGCCAGGTCGGCCCGTTCGGCCATGGCCACCGCGTGCGCGGCCCGTTCGGCGGCGATCTCGGGCCGGTCGGCGAGCACGGCGGTCAGGGCGAGACGGATCTGGGCGCGCAGGCGCAATCTCGGTGCGGCCATGGCCTCGGCGAGGGCGAGCGCGCGCCGCAGCCCGCGTTCGCCGAGACGGGTGTCCCCGCGCAGGGTGTGCGCGGTGGCCAGCGCCAGTTCGGCGTAGTAGTCGACGGCGGTGTGCCCGGACAGCGCCGGGCGCGGCGGCAGCACCAGCTCGCGCAAAGTGCCGGGGTCGGCGTGGATGGCCAGATCGGCGGCGGTGGCCGCGTGCAGGGCGGCGAGGGTGCGGGGGTCGGCGATGCGGGAGGCGCCCCTCGGCGGCTGCGTCAGATGGGTGAGGTCCTCCCCGCGCACCAGCGCGTCGACGGTGTGCAGCAGGACCAGGGCCGGGTCGTCCAGCAGAGCCGAGCGGGCGCGTTCCAGCGGCTCGAACAGATCGGGCCCGTGCTGGTCGAGGACCAGGCGGACGGCGTGCGCGCGCAGGAATTCCGCCACCCTCGGCCTGCCCGGCTCGGCGAGCAGGTGCGGAAGCACCGTGGGGCAGGGATGGGTGCGATACCAGCGGCGCAGGTTCTCGGCCGCGGTCGACGGCTCGCCAACCGAGGGGGCGCCGCCGGTCGAGGGGCGAACCGGCAGGGCGGCCGGATCCGCGGCCACGTCCGGCGCTTGGTCGGTCCAGACCGCCTCGGCGGTGGGGTGGACGCTGTGCCGGTAGTGGCCGCGCAGCAGGGGCGCGAAGGAGTGGTACAGCCTGCCGTCGCGGCGCTGACGGCGCAGCGGGAATCCCGCGTGCTCGAGGCGGTGCAGCGCGGCGGTGGCGCGCCCCTCGGTGAGGGCGTCGGCCAGGTCGGCGGTGAATTCGGGCAGCAGGCGGGTGGCGGCGAGCAGTTCGCGCTCGAAATGGTCCAGTTCGGCCAGCACCTCGGTGTCGAGGAACTCCGCGATGGGGCACGGGGCGTGCTCGAGCATGGTGAGGGCGGCGGCGCGGTACTCGCGGTGGGTGTCGAGATAGCGGGCGGCCAGACGGACCAGGGCGGGCCAGCCGCGGGTGAGCTCGTGTACCAGCGGCAGTTCGGCGGCGGTGAGCGGGCAGCCCGGCGCGGCGGCCAGCGCGGCCGGGCCGGTGCGGTCCAGGGCGTGGTCGGCGGCGGTGAACCTGGTCAGGCGGGCGGTCGAGGCCAGATCGTGCCAGGGCAGGCCGGGCGGTCGGCGGGCGGCCAGGACGGTGATCAGGCGCGGCGGTGCGGTGCGCAGGAAGCGTTCGACGGCGGCCAGGGCCTCCTCGGAGACCAGCCGGTGCGCGTCCTCGATCACCAGAAGCAGGTCGGCGCGGCCGGTTTCGCGGCACAGCCGGTGAAAGGTGCTGTCGTGCAGGAACTCCTGCGCGCAGTCGGCGGGGATGCGCACCGTGCCGGTCCCCGGCCGCACCGCGGTCAGGTGCTCGCTCCACGCGGTGACCAGCGCGGACTTGCCGCTGCCTGATGGCGCGGCGAGGAGCAGGACGGGCGCCGGACCTGCGGCGGCCCGGTCGAGGCGGGTGAGCAGACGCGCGGGGACCATCGTGCCTCCTCGACGGAGTGACGGATGTGGGGTGCGGAACGGAGGCGGCGCGAACCGCTCTCGAGTGCGCCGGAGGCCGCGGACGGGTGCGCGGCAGGCGCCGTGCCCTGATACCGACCGAATGGCATGTTCCACGGTAGTGCGCGTGGTCGCAGCACGATTCACCCGAAACGGGTGAGCTGTTCACCCCCGGCCGCGGACTGCAATGGAGACATGACGACACCGCACCCCACACCCTCGGCAGCCCCTGGCACGACCCGACAGAGCATCGCGGCCGGCGTCTCCATCGGAGCCTCGATCCTGTTGCTCACCGTGGGTCTGCTGCAACTGTTCCAGGGCATCTCGGCCGTGGTGAACGACGACCTGTTCATCGTCGGTCCCGACTACGTCTACCAGTTCGACACCACCGCCTGGGGCTGGGTCCACATCGTGCTCGGCGTGGTCCTCATCGTCAGCGCGTTCGGCCTCATGACCGGGGCCACGTGGGGCCGGGTCGCGGCCATCACGTTGCTGGCGGTCTCGATCGTCGCCAACTTCCTCTCCCTGCCCTACTACCCCTACTGGGCGCTGCTCATCATCGCCCTCGACATCGTGGTGATCTGGGCGATCTCCACCTGGCGGCCCGACTCCACCACCCGGCCCGACCGGGTCTGAACGGGTGCGCCGCACCGGCGCCCGGGAGCCCGGACGCCGGTGCGGTCGTGTCCGCGCAGGGCAGGGCAGGTCCGGGCCGGGGCCGGTCGGGGTGGGGTCGGTCGACGCGGGGTGGTGGTCAGCCCGGGGCGGTGGTCAGCCCGGGACGGTGGTCAGGCCGGGGCGGTGGTCAGGCCGGGGCGGACGGGCGCGGGGCGGTGTCGCCCGCGTCGACGGCCTGGGCGACCTCGTGCAGCGCGGTGCGGATCAGCGCGCCGTAGGCGTCCTGCCCGAGCGCGCCGAGATGTGCGCGCGCGGCGTCGAGTTCGCGGCGGGCCGCGTCGAAGGAGCCGAGGCGGCGGTAGTCGTCGGCGAGATTGAGGTGCAGGGAGGGGCGGAAGCCCGCGACGGCGAGGCCGGAGTGGTAGGCGGCGGCGCGCTCGTCGGTGAGGGCCTCGGCGGCGTCGAGGGCACGGATGTTCCAGGCAAGGGACTGGGCCGGGTCGGGCTGGAGGTCGGCCAGGTAGTGCGCGAGGGAGCAGCGGTGCAGCGGGTCGCCCGACGGACCGAGGGTGCGCCAGAGGCCGGTCAGCCGGGTGCGGGCGGTCTCGCGGTCGCCCTGCCTGCCGAGTTCGACGGCGTCGGCGATGGCGGCCATGGTCTCGTCGGGTGCGCCATGCGGCTGGGGTGCGGTGGAGGTGGCGATGTCGGCCATGACGATCCTTTCGATCTGTCGGATGGGGCGTGGGCCCTCGGCCGCCGAGAGGCACAGCGTGACCGTGGCGGGCCGGGACGTTTCCGGCATCGCGTCACGCCGCCCGCTCGCCCGGCAGCGCGGAGCGGGCGGTGTGCGAGCCGGGGGCGGGTCAGTCGGTGGTGCGACCGGGCACGCGGTGGTGGGGCAGGGGGTGATCGGGCAGGGGGTGATCGAGCACGGGCATGACGAGGACGGTGAGATCGCCGTCGGTGGCCGAGCGGACGACGACGGGCCGGTCGGGGGTTGCCAGGTCGAGCATGAGGTCGGGGCCGAGGGCGCTGTCGACGGCGGGGCGCAGGACGGCCGGATCGAAGGCGATCCGCAGGGGCGGGCCGGTGACGGTGGCCGCGATCGGGTGCGCGCCGGGACGGCGCGCAGTCAGGCCGGTGGGGGTGATGTCCAGGCCGAGCGGGGTGTCTGGGGTGTGGTCGAGCAGGTCGAGCAGGTCGGTGCGGGAGATCAGGACCCGGGTGCGGACCGGGGCGAGGCCGTCGAGGACGACCCGGTAGTCGGGGAAGGTCTCGTCGAGGACGGGCAGGCGTCCCGCTCCTGGCGCGCCGAGAAGGACACCGGTGTCGTCGCGGGTCACGGCGATCTCGCCGGACGGCAGGTGGTGGCCCGCGGCGGCCAGTTCGGCGGCCGGGACGACGGCCGACCAGGCGGTCGCGCCGGGGCGGATCAGGGCGAGGGAGCGGGTGACGAGGCGGTAGCGGTCGGTTGCGGTGAGCGTCAGGCCGGTCTCGTCGGCCTCGAGCAGGATGCCCGCCAGCACCGGGAAGGTCTTCTCGCGCGCGGCGGCGGGGCCGACCTGGGCGACGGCCGCGGCGAGGGCGGCCGCGTCCACGACGCAGGCGGCCCCTTCGGCCGGTCCGGTGGACGCGGCGGAGAACGCGGCGCGCAGTTCCCCGGCGACGGCCTCGGCCCGCCTGGCGCGTTCGCGCAGCGCCGCCACGTGCCGGTCGAGCAGCTCGGTGGCGCGGGCGGCGTCGCCGGACAGGATCTGCTCGATCCGCGGCAGCGGCATCTCGATCTCGCGCAGCCTGCGGATGAGCACGGCGCGCTCGCACTGGGCGGGCGTGTAGTAGCGGTAGCCGGTGAGATCGTCGACCACGCTCGGGACCAGCAGCCCGCAGTCGCCGTAGAAACGCAGCGCGCTGGCGGTCAGGCCGCTGGCCCTGGCCATCGCGCCGATGGTCAGGAGCGGGTCGTCCTGGTCTGCTGCCGGATGGCGTGCTGTCACGCCGCCATCATGGAGCTTCGACCAAGGTGAAGGTCAAGCGCGGCCGACAGCCGTCTCAGCCGCGTCCTTCGCGCCGGCGCCGCGGGCCGAATGTGCCCGCGAGCACCGACAGCGCGAACAACCCGGCCGCCGCACCGCAGAAGTAGAGCAGGGACCCGTCGGGGCCGAAGCGCGGCAGGAAAGCCATCTGCTGCCCGGTGGCGGCCACGCCGTTGAGGAAGGGGGCGTAGGCCTGCAGGGTGTAGCCGTTGGGCAGCAGATTGATGGAGTTCTCCACCACGTACACCCAGAACAGCAACGCGGCCACGGCGGCGGAGGGGGTGCGGATCGCCGCGCCCGCGGCCACGCCGACGCCGCAGGCGGCGAAGGCGTAGATCGGCACGGTCCACAGGAACCGGACGCCCGCCGCGTCGCCGATGTCCACACCGCCGTAGACGGCGGGGAACAGCGCGGGCAGCGACACCAGGACCAGCACCAGCAACAGCAGCGAGACGATCGCGGCGATGGCGCCGTAGAAGATCCAGCGCGCCAGCGCGGAGGTCCAGGCGCGGGGGAACAGGAAGGCGCCGAGATCACGCAGATCGCCCCTGGTCTGGGCGGCGTGCGCGTAGGCGGCGGTCACCATCATGATCGAGGTGGTGAAGGTGATGACCCAGTAGACGGCGTTGCCGGTGTCCACCGAGGTCACCCGGAAGGTGCCGGAGCTGTCGGCGAACCGCTCGGCCACCACGGCGATGCCGAAGGTGATGACCAGCGGCAGCACGACGGCCAGCGGAACCGCCACCAGCCACAGGAATCCCCGCCCGCCGGTGCGGGTCACCTCGGCGGCCAGCGCGCGGCGCAATTGGGTCCCGCCGGAGTCCGGGCGGGCGGCGCCGACGGTCATCGGGTGGCTCCCTCGGCGGCTCGGGTGGCGGTTGCGGCTCCGGTGACGGAGAGATAGGCGTCCTCGAGGCGGCGCGGGCTGCCGTCCTCCTCGGACAGCAGCTCGATCAGCGGCCGGTCGGCGAGCACCCGGCCTTCGCCGATGATCACCACGTGGTCGGCGTTGCGCTCGGCCTCGTCGAGCAGATGCGAGGTGATCAACACGCACACGCCCTCGTCGGCCAGCCGGCGCAGCAGGGCGCGCATCCAGCGGATGCCCGCGATGTCCAGTCCGTTGAGCGGCTCGTCGAGCAGCAGCGTGGTCGGCTCGGGCAGCAGGGCGGCGGCGATGCCGACGCGCTGGAGCATGCCGAGCGAGTAGCCGCCGAGCCTGCGGTCGGCGACCTCGTGCAGATCCACCAGGCGCAGCAGTTCCTCCACCCGCGCCGGGGCGATGCCCCTGGCGCGGGCGATCCAGCGCAGGTGCCTGCGGGCGGTGTGCCGGGGGTCGAAGGCACGGTGGTCGAGGTGCATGCCGAGACCGGGCGGGGTGCTGTGGCCCGCGCGCACCGGCGCGCCGTTCACGTGGACCGTCCCGGTGGCGGGCGCGATGATCCCGCAGATACACCGCAGCAGTGTCGTCTTGCCGGTGCCGTTCGAACCGAGCAGGTAGGTGACCGAGCCGGCCGCGACGCTCAGCTCGGGCACCTCCAGCACGGTGACCCCGGGATACCGCAGGGTGAGATCACGGATGTCGATCATCGCGCCGGGCGGGTCAGAAGTCGCAGGCGATGGGCAGCCCGACGGCCTCGACGCCGTTGCACAGCGATTCGTCGGCCATCTTCCACTTGCCGTCGATGCGCTTCCAGGTGACCGTCATGGTGATGGCCGGGCGGCCCGCCGAGTGGCTGTGCAGCGTGGCGGTGTGCACATCGCCGTTGTGGGTCTCCGGGCCGGTGACGGTGCTCCAGCCCAGCGGCTCGCGGAACAGCCCGAGGTTGTAGACGGTGCGCGGCACGATCACCGCGTTCATTCCGCCCTCCAGGTTCTCGGCCTTGGCCTCGTCGGAGGCGGGGGTGGCGGTGAGGAAGTGCACCTGCGCCTCGAGCTGCTCGAGGGTGGGCACCTCGCTGGTGATGGAGAAGGTACCGGGATCGGCGGTCGCGGACGGGGCGGCGACGAGCGCGGTGGCCGAAACGGCCGCCAGTGCGGTCCCCAGGGCGCCGAACGAGCTCCACTTCTTCATCTAATTCACCTTTCGAGTGAGTGAGGGCACATCCGTGGATCCCGGAAATTGCCAGATGGTCACGGAAAGTTAGCCTAGCCTAAGGCGTGCGGTCAAGACTCATTTAAATAGTCTCGACCCGAGTCGGCGGCAGTGGCCGAGGACGGGAACGCGGCGACGACCGCCGGGACCGGCGGGGCGGCGGCGGGTCGGGGGGAGGGAGCGAGCGACGGGGGAGGTGTGGGG
>NZ_JARWRU010001292.1 GCF_029867845.1 Nocardia farcinica
CTGGCCGGGCGCACCGACCTGTCGCCGGGGGTGCTGTCGGGGTTGCCGCTGCTGCTGCTGGACGAGGGGCACTGCCTGCGCGACCAGACCATGGAACTGTGCCGCAGCCGGTCGGTGGATCCGCCGCCCGCGGTGGGTGACACCAGAGCGGCCTCGCTGGCGACCGTGGTGCAGTGCGTGGCCGGCGGGCTCGGCGTGACCCTCATCCCGGAGATGGCCGTCGACACCGAGACCGGACGCGGCACCCTGGAGGTGGCGCGGTTTGCCACCCCCGCGCCGGGCAGCACGAACGGGCTGGTGTTCCGGTCCTCCAGCGCCCGCGCGCCCGACTACGAATACCTGGCCGCGATCATCCGCGCGCACCGGCCCGCCTGAGCCGTCCGGGGCGGTCGCGGGAGACGAGAACGGGGGGCGGCCCCCCCGGGGGGGGGGGGCCCCCCGGGGGGGCGACCGCGGGTGTAGGCCCCCCCCCCCCCCCCCGCCCCCCCGGGGCGCCCCGCCCCCGAAGGGGACGACGACGAGTGTTCAGCGACCCGCGCGCAACGCGAACGGCTCGATGGCGCCGCGCACCAGCGCGCGGGCGTCGACCGTCTCCGGGCGGTACGGCAGAGTGGCCAGGCGATCGACCATGCCGGGCACCGGGTCGTCGATCCGATCGACCAGGCCGAACAGGAACGACCACTCGTGCTCGTCGCTGCCGTAGTGCACGACGGTGCCGAACTGCTCGTGAAAGCGGTCCCAGGAACGCTTGAGGGTCTCGTTGCGCCACAGAGTCGGACAGCCCGCCTGCGCGCAGAGCACGCCGCCGGGAGCGAGCAGCGACTTGCAGCGCGAGAGGAACTCCGACTCGTAGAGGCGGTTGTGCTGGGCGTCCTCCACCCGCTCGTCGGGCAGATCGATGACGATCACGTCGTAGCGGGTGCCCGACTGCTCGGCCTGCTCGAGGAAGTCCCAGCCGTCGGCGTAGTGCACCGTGACCGGGCCCTCGCCGCGCACCGCGGCCTCGAGCTCGTCGGTGGTGTAGCCGTAGGGCAGGTACTTCGCGCACAGCTCCACCTCGAGCTGGTCGATGTCCACGTGATCGACCCGGTCCGCACCCGCGGCGACCGACATCTGGCTGGCCACGCCCTCGCCGGAGCCGATGATCAGCACCGAGTCCAGCTTCTCCGCCAGCACGAAGGCCGGAACCATCATGGCCTCGTGGTAGGTGAGCTGGGAGTACTCGGTGGACTGGCGGTCGTCGTCGGAGAACAGGCTGATGCCCTGATCGGTGCGCGCGATGACCATGTGCTGATAGGGGGTGTTCGTGTCGACGATCACCTCCTGCAGATCCCAGATCCTGGTCAGGCCGGGGCCGACCGGCTCCTCGATCCGCTGCGCGCCGTGCCCGCGCTGGATCACCTGCGTGCGAACCGTCTTGGGGGACAACGCCTCCCGCAGCAGGTCCACCGCCTTCGTCGCGCCGGCGCCGATGCTGCCGCAGGTGAAGACGTCGACGAAGATGTCGCCGGACTCCGGATAGGTGTGAATCGAGGCGTGGGACTCCGACAACAGCGCGAGGACGGTCACCCCCTGCGGTTCGAACTTCTTGTGTACGACATCGCAGATGGTGACGCCCGCCGCGATCAGAGACTCGCGCAACGCCGATTCGAGTCGTTCGAGATCGTCGCACAGATCTGTGTCGACACCACCGAACTCGGCCAGCACATGCCAGCCGGTGAATTCCGCCGTCATGGCAAACTCACTCTCGCTCAGCGCCCGAGACATGAACGGTCAGGGGCGGAAAACCATTGAAGGACACCGACGAATAGCTCGCGGTATATGCGCCGGTGTCGAGGATCTGAATGCGATCACCGGCTCGCAACGTGGTCGGCAGAAGGACCCGTGTGCGTTGATACAGTACATCGTCGCCGTCACAGGTCGGACCGGCCACCACGGCCTCGTCGACGGGGTCTCCGTCGCGTTCGGTGACGAAGCGATAGGCGATGTACTCGTTCTCCGTCTCGGCCATGCCGTTGTAGCGGCCGATGTCGAGATACACCCAGCGCCGTCCGTCCGGTGCGATCCGCACCGCGACGACCTCGGCGTGGATGGTGCCCGCGTTGCCGACCAGCGCCCGTCCCGGTTCGACGACCAGGGCGGCGGTGGCGGGCAGGCAGCGTCGGGCGGACTCGGTGATCACGGTGGCGATCTCGCCGAGTTCGGGGGCCGCGTCGGCGTAGGCGATGGGCAGCCCGCCGCCGATGTTCACCGATGTGACCAAAATCTCTTTGTCCGCAAGCCCTTTCGCGATCCACCCGGCCTGCTCGATACCGATCCGCCAGGCGTCGGGGTCCAGTTGCTGGGAGCCGACGTGGAAGTACGGCCCGGCCGGGGTGAGCCCGAGATCGCGCGCCCGCACCAGCAGTCGCAGCGCCTCCTCGGGCGCGCAGCCGAACTTGGTGCCGAAGGGCGTGCGCGACTGCGGCGCCGAGGCCAGGAAGCGGCACTCCACCTCCGAACCCGGGGCGTGCTCGGCGATGCGCAGCAGGTCCTCCTCGGTGTCGAAGGCGTAGCGGCGCACCCCCTCGCGGTAGGCGCGAGCGATGTCGGCGGCCTTCTTGACGGTGTTGCCGTAGCAGAGTCTGTCCGGCGCGACCCCCAGCCCCAGGCACAGTTCGATCTCGCCGGTGCTGGCCACGTCGAACTCCGCGCCCTCGTCGTCGAGCAGCCGGATCAGTTCCGGCACCGGACTCGCCTTCACCGCGTACCGGATGCGCGTGCCCCCGCCTGCCACGCCGCCGCCGGATACCGCCGCGCCACCGGACAGAGCGGCGTCCAGAGCACGATAGTTCCGCCGGACACGCTCCGGGTGGATGACAAGGTACGGGGATTCGGGCATAGTGGATCTTTCGGGTGGGGCTCGGGCGCGTGGGCAGCAGCGCAGAGAGTATCAGCGGCGCCGATCCGGGAACGAATCCGCCGCACGCGCCGCCGCCGGCCGGCGACGGCCGCCGGACATCTCAGCCGGCCACCACCGTGACCTCGTCGAACACGACCTCGCCCGCGGCGTCGGAGGCGGCCAGATCGACCACGGCGCGCACCGACCAACCGTGGTCGCCCGCCGGGTCGGCGATCGTCTGGCGCACGTCCCAGAAACCCGCCCGGCGCTCGATGTGGAACAGTTGCGGCCCCCGCGCGTCCTGGTCGGTGCCGATGCTGTCGTACTCGGCGAAGTACGGCTCGAGCTCGCTCTCCCAGTCCGGGCCGACGCCGTCCGGGTCGAGCGCGTCCAATTCGTCCCAGCGCCGGCGCGCGGCCAGCTCCACCCGCCGGAACATGGCATTGCGGACCAGCACCCGGAAGGCGCGCTCGTTGGCGGTGATCGGCCGCACGGTCTCCGCGCCGAAGGCCACCTGCTCGGCGTCGGTCTCGGCGCCGGGATCGGTCAGCTGCTCCCACTCGTCGAGCAGGCTCGAGTCGACCTGGCGGATCAGCTCACCGAGCCACTCCACGATGTCGTCGAGTTCCTCGGTGCGCGCAGACTCCGGCACGGTGCGCCGCAACGCCCGGTAGGCGTCGGCCAGATAGCGCAGCACCACGCCCTCGGAACGGGCGAGTTCATAGTAGGAGATGAGTTCGGAGAAGGTCATGGCGCGCTCGATCATGTCGCGCACCACCGACTTCGGCGAGGGCGCGAACTCCGAGACCCACGGGTGCCCCGCGCGATAGGTCTCGTAGGCGGGCTCGATCAGCTCGGCCAGCGGTTTGGGCCAGGTGACGTCCTCGAGCAGTTCCATCCGCTCGTCGTAGTCGATGCCCTCGGCCTTCATCTGCGCGACCGCCTCGCCGCGCGCCTTGTGCTGCTGGGCCATCACCAGCTGACGCGGGTCCTCCAGCGTCGACTCGATCAGCGAGATGACGTCGAGGGTGTAGGTGGGCGAGTCCCGGTCGAGCAGTTCCAGCGCGGCCAGCGCGAACGGCGACAGCGGCTGGTCGAGGGCGAAATCGCGTTGCAGATCCACCGTCAGCCGGGCGTAACGGCCCTGCGCGTCGGGCTCGTCGAGCTGTTGCACCACGCCCGCGTCGCGCAACGCGCGATACAGCCGCACCGCGCGCACGATGTGGCGGCGCTGCGCCGGGCGCGGCTCGTGGTTGTCCTCGAGCAGATGCCGCATGGCCTGGAAGCAGTTGCCCGGCCGGGCGATCACATTGAGCAGCATCGCGTTGGTCACCTTGAAGCGGGAGACCATCGGCTCCGGCGAGGCGGCCACCAGCCGGTCGAAGGTCTCCTCGCTCCAGGAGACGAAACCCTCCGGCGGCTTGCGCCGCTGCACCTTGCGCTGCTTCTTCGGGTCGTCGCCCGCCTTGGCCAGCAGCCGCGCGTTCTCCACCTCGTGTTCGGGCGCCTGCACCACCACCGAGCCGACGGTGTCGTAACCGGCCCGGCCCGCGCGGCCTGCGATCTGGTGGAACTCGCGCGCGTTGAGCCTGCGGGTGCGCACGCCGTCGAACTTGGTCAGGCCGGTCAGCAGCACGGTGCGGATCGGCACGTTGATACCGACACCGAGGGTGTCGGTGCCGCAGACCACCTTCAGCAGGCCGTCCTGGGCCAATTTCTCCACCAGCCTGCGGTACTTGGGCAGCATGCCCGCGTGGTGCACGCCGATGCCGTGGCGGATCAGCCGCGACAGCGTCTTGCCGAAGCCGGGGGCGAATCGGAAATTGCCCAGTGCCGCGGCGATGGCGTCCTTCTCGGCGCGGGTGGCGAAGTTCACGCTGGTCAGAGCCTGTGCCCGTTCCAGCGCCGCGGCCTGGGTGAAGTGCACGACGTACACCGGCGCCTGGTGGGTGGTGACCAGCTCCTCCAGCGTTTCGGTGATCGGAGTGCGCACGTAGGAGAAGTTCAGCGGCACCGGACGTTGCGCGCCCGCCACGATCGCGGTCTCGCGCCCGGTGCGCCTGCGCAGATCCTCGGCGAAGAAGTCGACGTCGCCCAGCGTGGCCGACATGAGCAGGAACTGCGCCTTCGGCAGTTCCAGCAGCGGCACCTGCCAGGCCCAGCCGCGGTCGGGATCGCTGTAGAAGTGGAACTCGTCCATCACGACCTGGCCGACCTCGGCGTCCTGGCCCTGACGCAGGGCCAGGTTGGCCAGGATCTCGGCGGTCGCGCAGATGATGGGAGCGTCGGCGTTGACGGCCGCGTCGCCGGTCACCATGCCCACCTTGTCCGCGCCGAACAGCTCGCACAGCGCGAAGAACTTCTCGCTCACCAGCGCCTTGATCGGCGCGGTGTAGTAGCTGCGCACACCCTGGGTGAGGGCGAACAGGTGGGCGGCGACCGCGACCAGCGATTTACCGGAACCGGTCGGCGTCGACAAAATGACATTGGAACCGGAGGCCAGCTCGAGCACCGCCTCGTCCTGCGCCGGATACAACGGCGTGCCCTGCTCGGCTGCCCACATGCCGAACGTCTCGTAGAGCGCGTCGGCGTCGGTCCCCGGGATGTCGAGCAGCTCGGTCAGTTCCACTCCGAGCAGCTTACGGATCAGTCCTCGTTGTTGTCGTAACCGGCCTGCTCGGCGAGGAAGCGTTCGAACTCGGCGCCGAGTTCCTCACCGCTGGGCAGCTCCTGATCGGCGGCCAGCAGGCTGGACTGGCGCTCCTGCGCGGTGACGAAGCTGTCGTACTGGCGCTCCAGGGCGTGCACGACTGTCTCGACCTCGGGATTGCCCGCGATGTGCTCGTTGACCTGCTCGAGCACCCTGGCCGCCGCCTCACCCAGGGCGGCCAGCGGCAGCTCCAAGCCCGCGTTGTCGGCCACGTTCTCCAGCAGCGTCTGCGCGGCCGCGGGGTAGGCGGTCTGGGCCAGGTAGTGCGGCACGTGCACGGAGAAGCCGAGCGACTCGTGGCCGTGCTGGGCCAGCCGGTACTCCAGCAGCGAGGACGCGCTGCCCGGCACCTGCAGCTCGCCCGGCCAGCGCTGGTGCTCACCGATGAGCGCGCTGTCGGAGGCGTGCGCGGTGACGCTCAGCGGACGGGTGTGCGGGATGGCCATCGGGATGGCGCTCAGGCCGATGCTGCGGCGCACGCCGAGCTGCTCGGCCAGCAGCCGCACGGCGGTGGTGAACTTCTCCCAGCGCAGATCCGGCTCGAGACCGCACAGCAGCAGGAAGGGGGTGCCTGCGGTGTCGCGCAGAGCCCACAGGTTGAGCTCCGGCTCGGCGTAGTCGGAGAAGTGGTCGTTCTTGAACGTCATCAGCGGCCTGCGCGAGCGGTAGTCCAGCAGCTCGTCCACATCGAACGAGGCCACGAGTTCGCTCTCCAGGCTCTCGCGCAGGTGCGTGGTAGCCAGCCGCACGGCGTGACCGGCGTCGGTGAACCCCTCGAGCCCGTGCACCAGAACCGGGCCCGAGCCGTCGGCCGACGACAGCTGCGGAGCGGGAAACTCCAGTTCGTACATTCGCGACTCGTAATCCATCGCGTACTCCTTCCTGCACGTTCCTTCACCACGGTTACCCGGGCGCTCCTGCCGTACCCGGTTGGCGTGGCGGGGAACCGGTGTCCATTGTCCCTCATCGCGGCGACACGCACGCACCGTGATCGGGGACCGCGACCCTCGGGGGAATCAACGCGGGCGCCGGACCGGACATTCCCGTCGATTCCCTCGGTACCGGTGAATACCGGATCGGCGCCGGGGTGCGCAAACCCCCTCGGCACGGCGGGCGGCGCCCGGTGCGCGCGCCGGTCGGCGTGGCGTCGCCCGGCGTGTGCGGGGGTGCGGCACAGTGGGCAGGTGATCATGGTGCGCCGCAGTCGTCCCGTCCGCCGTCCGAGCAGGTCGGTCCAGGTGCTCACCGCCGGAGTCCTCGCGGCGGGCGCGGCATGGCTGAGCGGTTGCGGCTCCACCGTCGACGGCGTGCCGGTGGCGGTGGAGCGTTCCCCGGTCGGCGAGCGGATCGACGCCCAGCTGATCACCCTGCTGCCCGAGCCGTCGCAGTTCCCGGCGCGCTATCCGGCCGTGGTGCTGCCCCCCGAGGCCGCCGCCCAGGCCGTGGGCGATCTCGACGGGGTCGCGCGCGGCGCCACGGTCGAACCGGCCGACTGCGCGCCGCCGGAGCAGCAGTACGGCCCCGACCACACCGCGGTGGCGGTCGGCACCTCCGACGCGGACCGCGCGACGCTGACCGTCGAACTGGTGCGGACCAGGTCTCCGCTGTCGGATCTGGCCGACCAGCTCCGTCGCTGCGGCGAGATCCGGGTGACCGGCGCCGGGCCGACCACCACCGTCACCACCACGGTGGACCGGGCTCCCGCCGTCGCCGCCGCCCCCCCGCGGGCGCGGCGCCGCGGCGGGGCCCCCCAAGTCGGCGGGGCCCGGGGGCCCCCACCCCTGCACCCCCCCCCCGCCCCCGGCGGCC
>NZ_JARWRU010001293.1 GCF_029867845.1 Nocardia farcinica
GCCCCCGCGGGGCGGGGGGGCCGGTGGTCCCCCCCCGGTCCCCCGGTCTGCCCCGCCCCCCGCGCGGCCGGCCAACCGGGCCCGCCCCGCGACAGCGCCCGCGACGGAGAGCAATGGACTGGGTGCATCGTGCACGGACACCCCATTCACTCTAGGCGTGTCCGCGTCCTCGCGCCCGCACCGGTACCGCGATTCCGGTGAAATCGGTGGCGGAAACTCGCGATTGGCGTAGGCAAACTCGCGATTGGCGTAGGCAACGGCAAGCCGTTCCGCCTAGGCTCGACGCATGGTAGATCGAGTTCTTGTCACCCTCGACGGCATCGTCCGCGACGCCGACGAGCCGCTGCTGTTCGCCGACGACATCGGGGTGCTGCGCGGCGACGGCGTCTTCGAGACGGTGCTGGTGCGCGATGGCGAACCGTGTGCGCTCGAATTCCATCTCGGCAGGCTCCGTCGCTCCTCGCAGGCGCTCGATCTACCCGAGCCCGAACTGGCGAAGTGGCGCGAGGCCGCGCAGATCGCCGCCAAGGAGTGGGGCGAGGAGCGCGAGGGCGTGCTCCGGCTGGTCCTCACCCGCGGCCGCGACTCCGAACTGCACGCGCCCTCCCCGGTCACCTCGGGCGATCTCGCCGAGGCGGTGCCGGTGCCCACCGCCTATGTGCTGGTCACCCCGGTGCCCGAGCGGGTCGAGCGGGCCCGCGAGGAAGGGGTGTCGGTGGTGACGCTCGCCCGTGGCATCTCGATCGATCTGGCCCAGGCCGCGCCCTGGCAGCTGCTGGGCGCCAAGACGCTGTCGTACGCGACGAACATGGCGGCGCTGCGGTTCGCCCACCGGATGGGCGCCGACGACGTGATCTTCACCAGCACCGAGAACCGGGTGCTCGAGGGCCCGCGCTCGACGGTGGTGATCGCCAGGGACAAGGAGCTGATCACCCCGCCCGCCAAGAACGGCGTGCTGCCCGGCGTCACCCAGCGCGCGCTGTTCAACGAGGCGGCCAAAGCGGGCTGGGAGTGCCGTTACGCCCCGCTGTTCACCGCCGACCTGCTGACCTGCGACAGCATCTGGATGCTGTCGAGCATCACGCTGGCCGCGCGGGTCAATTCGCTGGACGGCCTTCGGATGTCGGCGCCGGACAACGCCGAGGAGATCATCGAGCTGGTCGATCGCGGTATCGAGCGCGGCGGGGCCATCGGCGACTGGTGACGCCCGTCGCGCGGGGGCGCGCGGGTGACCTTCGAACCCCGGCGGCGTGACGTTGCGCACCAGCGCCGCGCCGCCGGTTTCGTCGTACGCTGAAAGCCCTGGTCGCGCGTCTTCCACGGCTGGGAGGGCGGATACGTCGCCCTCGTCTCGTGACGAGCGCCTCGTTCTCGTTACCGACGAGTAGACGTAGGCTGGACTACGACAGTGCGTAGTAGTGGGGTTACGGAGGTTCGGATGGACGTGCTGGACCTGTCACGGTGGCAATTCGGTATCACCACCGTCTATCACTTCATGTTCGTCCCGCTCACCATCGGTCTCGCCCCGCTCGTCGCGGGTATGCAGACCGCCTGGGTGATCACGGGCAACGAACGCTGGTACCGGCTGACGAAATTCTTCGGCAAACTGTTCCTGATCAATTTCGCCCTCGGCGTCGCCACGGGCATCGTGCAGGAATTCCAGTTCGGTATGAACTGGAGCGAATACTCCCGGTTCGTCGGTGACGTGTTCGGCGCGCCGCTGGCCCTGGAGGCGCTGGTCGCCTTCTTCATGGAATCGACCTTCATCGGCCTGTGGATCTTCGGCTGGACCAGGCTGCCCAAGCTCGTGCACCTGGCGACCATCTGGATGGTCGCGATCGGCGTGAACGCCTCGGCCTACTTCATCGTCGCCGCCAACTCGTTCATGCAGCACCCGGTCGGCGCCCGCTACAACCCCGAACGCGGCCGCGCCGAGCTGACCAGCATCTGGGAGGTGCTGACCAACAACACCACCCTGGCGGCGTTCCCGCACGTCATCGCCGGGTCGTTCCTGGTGGCGGGCACCTTCGTCGCGGGCATCGCGGGCTGGTGGATGGTGCGCAACGCGCGCGGCGGCAAGCAGGCCGAGGCCCGCGCCATGTGGCGGCCGGCGAGCAAGCTCGGCGCGTGGGTGATCCTGGTGTCGATGGTCGGCCTGGTGATCTCGGGCGACATCCAGGGCAAGCTGATGTTCGACCAGCAGCCGATGAAGATGGCTTCGGCGGAATCGCTGTGCCACACCGAGACCGACCCGGACTTCTCGGTGCTGACCGTCGGCACGCACAACAACTGCGACGGCGTCACCCACCTCATCGAGGTGCCCTACGTGCTGCCCTACCTGGCCGAGGGCCAGTTCACCGGCATCACCCTCGACGGTGTCGAGGATCTGCAGCAGGCCTACGTGGACAAGTTCGGCCCCGGCGACTACCGGCCCAACCTGTTCGTCACCTACTGGTCGTTCCGCGCCATGATCGGCCTGTCGGCGGGCGCGCTGCTGCTCGTGGTGGCCGGCTGGTGGGTGACCAGGCGCGACCGGGTGCCCGACCAGCGCTGGTATGCCTGGCTGAGCATCCTGGCCATCCCCACCCCGTTCCTGGCCAACAGCGCGGGCTGGATCTTCACCGAGATGGGCCGCCAGCCGTGGGTGGTCGCGCCCAACCCGACCGGCGACCCGCTGCTGCGGATGACCGTGCAGCAGGGCGTGTCCGGCCACTCGGCGAGCACCGTGGTCATCTCGCTGCTGGTCTTCACCCTGCTCTACGGCGCGCTCGCGGTGGCGTGGTTCTACCTGATGCGCCGCTACGTGATCGAGGGCCCGGAGCGGGCGCACGCCCCCGAGCCGCGCGATCCCGGCGGTCCCGGCGGTGACCGGGACGAGGCCGAGCCCGCCGTCGAACAACTGTCGTTCGCCTACTGAGGAGCCAGGCAATGAGTCTCGCGGAATTCTGGTTCGTGCTGATCGGCGTCCTGTTCACCGGCTACTTCGTGCTGGAGGGCTTCGACTTCGGCGTCGGCATGCTCATGCCCTTCCTCGGCAGGGGTGAGGACGCGCGCAGGCGCGTGGTGCTCAACACCATCGGCCCGGTGTGGGACGGCAACGAGGTCTGGCTCATCACCGCGGGCGGCGCCATGTTCGCCGCCTTCCCCGAGTGGTACGCCAGTGTGTTCTCCGGCTTCTACTTCGCGCTGCTGCTGGTGCTGGTCGGCCTGATCCTGCGCATCTGCGCCATCGAGTGGCGCGGCAAGATCGACGACCCGCGCTGGCGCGCCCGCTGCGACATCGGCATCGGCATCGGCTCGTGGGTGCCCGCGCTGGCCTGGGGCTGGCTGTTCGCCAACCTGGTGCGCGGCGTGCCGCTGGACGAGGACAAGCAGATCACCGGCTCGCTCGCCGACCTGTTCGGCCCGTACGCGCTGCTCGGCGGCCTGACCACCGGCCTGCTGTTCGCGCTGCACGGCGCGATCTTCCTCTCGCTCAAGACCGGCGGGCAGGTGCGCGCGGACGCGGTGCGCGTCGCCAAGGGCCTGATCGTCCCGGCCGCGCTGGTCGTCGCCGCCTTCGGCATCTGGACCCAGCTCTCGCTCGGCGCGGACTGGACCTGGATTCCGCTGGGGCTGGCCGTGGCCGGGCTGGTGGTGGCCGCGGTGGCGGTCTTCGCCGACCGGGACGGCTGGGCGTTCACCGGCACCGCGCTGACCATCGCGGCGGCCACCGTGCTGCTGTTCGGCTCGCTGTTCCCGAACGTGTTGCCCTCCACCATCGCGGAGGCCTTTTCGCTGACCGTGGACAACGCCTCGTCGACGCCGTACACCCTGAAGGTGATGAGCTGGGCCGCGATCGTGGTGACCCCGGTGGTGCTCGGCTACCAGGGCTGGACCTACTGGGTCTTCCGCAAGCGGCTGACCGTCGAGCAGATCCCCGCCCCGATCGGCCTCACCCCGCGCGTGGGCAGGGGCTGACCGGACATGGCCCGCCCGCCCGTCGACCCCCGGCTGTGGCGCCACGCCCGCTCGGCCCGGCGCTACCTGGCCTGGAGCGTCGGGCTGTCGGTGCTGACCACGATGTGCATCGTGGTGACCGCCGTGGCGCTGAGCCGAGTGCTGGCCGGCCTGATCACCGATCCCGCGCGGCGCGGGGGGGGGGGGG
Source organism: Nocardia farcinica (assembly GCF_029867845.1). Taxonomy (GTDB): domain Bacteria; phylum Actinomycetota; class Actinomycetes; order Mycobacteriales; family Mycobacteriaceae; genus Nocardia; species Nocardia farcinica_A. The sequence goes on from NZ_JARWRU010001293.1 coordinate 4,148, forward strand.
GCGGGGCCAGGGCGGGATCGGTGCCCCGGTGATCGGCGGGGGGGGGCCCCAGGTGGGGGGCGAGAACGGGGCGGGCGTCGGGGCGGTCGTAGGCGGGG
>NZ_JARWRU010001294.1 GCF_029867845.1 Nocardia farcinica
CCCTCGAGTCCCGCGTCGAGACCGCCGTCGGCGAGACGGAGCGCGGCGGACTTCCCCCCCAGTCCGAGCGCGCCCGGGCGCAGACCCCGGCCGCACGCCTCGGCGATCTTGCGGCCGGCGGCCGTCGACCCGGTGAACGACACTTTGTCGATGCCTGGATGTTCCACCAGGTAGGCGCCGATCTGGCGCCCGCCGGGCACCACGTTGAGCACACCTGCGGGCAGGCCAGCGGCCGCTGCGGCTTCGGCCATCAGGAAGGCATCGAGCACTGTTTCCTCCGCCGGCTTCAACACGACGGTGCAACCCGACGCCAGTGCGGGCGCCAGTTTCAGGAACGAGATGGCCTGCGGAACGTTCCACGGCACCACCGCGCCCACCACACCGACCGGGTGGCGGGTGACGCGGGCGGTGCCGCCCAGCATCCCGGCACGTTCGTCGACTTCGGGGGCGTCGAGCATCAGCTGGGAGAAGTAGCGCAGCAGGACCGCGGGGAATCCGCCTTCGAACTGGTCGGCCAGCCAGATCGGCATCCCGTTCTGCAGCGACACCCTGCGGGCGGTCTCGGCCGCGCGTGCCTCCAGTTCGGTCGCGAAGCGCTCGAGTACTGCCGCACGCTTCTCCGGATGCCAGCTCGCCCATCCCTGTGGGTCGTCGAAGGCCCGCCGAGCTGCGGCGACCGCCCGATCGATGTCCTGCGGAGCTGCCGCGGGAACCGTGCCGATCTGCCGCTCGGTGCTGGGGGAGTGCACGGTGATGGTGGCGTCGGTGGCGGGCTTGTGCCAGCCACCGTCGATGTAGAACTCGCGGTACTCGATCGACGTCATCTTGCTCCTCGTTGTGTGAACGGCGTCACTTTCAGCATGACAAAATATCCTACGATCGCAATGGTAATTTTGGTCGTACCAAAACTTTGACCCTCTTGATCCGGCAAATCCCCCGTTCGGGTGAATTGTGAGCAATCCGCGGTTTCCCGGGGGTGTCGCCGCGCCTACTGAGGGCGTGGACCGTTGCATTATTGGTCCAACCATTCTAATCTTCAGACTGATATGGGCGCCATACTGACGAAGGACGGCAGCATGACCAGCGAGCGGAACCTCGGCCGGTACACCGCAGAGCAGATCGACGAGTTCTACGCGAGCGGACAGTGGACCGACGAGAACTTCACCGAACTCCTGAAAGAGCGGGCCGCGGCGAATCCCGGCAAGATCTTCGTTACCGACGGCACCTACGCGCTGACCTTCGCCGAACTCTACGAATCGTCGCAGCGACTGGCGCTGGGTCTGCACCGGCGCGGTCTGCGTCCCGGTGACCGCGTGGCAGTCCAGTTGCCGAATTGGGCGGCCTTCGTGCTGACGGCGGCGGCACTGTCGCGGATCGGTGTCGTGATGGTCCCGATCATGCCGATCTATCGCAAAGACGAGGTGGCGCACGTCGTCTCCGACGCCGCCATCCGGATGGCCATCGCGCCTGCCGAGTTCAAAGGTTTCGACCATGTCGGCATGTTCGAGGAGATCCGTCGCGATGCGTCGACCCTCGAGTCGATCGTGGCGGTTCGTGCGCCGCGCGAGGCGCGAGAGTCGTTCGCGCAGCGCGGGATCGAGGTGCTCGACGACCTGATCGTCGGCGAAGTGACGGTGGATCAGGTCGACGCGGAACTGGGTTACCGGTCGCACCCCGATGATCCGTTCGCGATCGTGTACACCTCGGGGACCACCTCGCGTCCCAAGGGGTGCCTGCACACTTTCAACACCTATGCCTCCGGTGCCCGCGCGCTGAGGGCGGCCTTCGGGTATACCGAGGACGACGTGCAGTTCGGCCCGTCGCCGATCACTCACACGACCGGTCTGGTGACCAGTGTGCTCCTCCCGCTGCTGGCCGGTGCTGCTACCCACATCATGGCGGAGTGGAATCCGGTGCAGGCGCTGGCGGAGATCGAGAAGTACGGCTGCACCGCGGCGGTGACCGCGACAACCTTCCTGCAAACCCTGCTCGCCGCCGCCGAAGGGCGCGCGGACGCGAACTTGTCCTCGCTGCGCATGTGGACCTGCGCCGGTTCGCCCATCCCGGCTGCGGTGGTGGAGCACGCGAAGGCTGCATTGCCCGGCACCAGCGTGCTCTCGCTGTACGGGCGTAGCGAGAATCTGTCCACCACCACCTGCACCGTCGCCGATGATCCGAAGCGGGCGATCACCTCCGACGGCGCCGCCTTGCCGGGCGCCCAGGTGAAGGTGGTCGGCGCCGACGGGCTGGAGGTGCCGCGCGGATCCGAGGGAGACATCGCCTACCGTGGCCCCTCGCACATGATCGAGTACCTGAATCGGCCCGAGGACACTGCAGAGTTGTTCACCCCCGAGGGCTTCTCTCGTTCGGGCGACCTCGGCGTGATGGACGCCGACGGCTACGTCCGGGTCACCGGGCGTACCAAGGACATCGTGATCCGCGGCGGGATGAATATCAGCGTCCGCGAGGTCGAGGACAAGCTGGCCGACCATCCGGACCTGCTCGCGCTGGCTGTGGTCGGCATGCCCGACGAGCGGCTCGGCGAAAAGGTGTGCTGCTATGTGGTGGCCAAGGAGCGGCATCCGGTCCCGACCGTCGAGACACTGCGTCAGTACCTGGTCGATCGCGGGGTGGCGATCCAGAAGACGCCCGAGCGTGTCATCGCGGTCACCGAGCTGCCGATGACCGCCACCGGCAAGATTCAAAAGCATCTGCTGCGCAAGCGGATCGCCGAGGAACTCGATCAGCCCGCGGCCGCCGGCGCGCACTGACCGGGAATGATGATCTCGACCCCGCCGCTCCCACTCGGAGGTGCCGAGGCCCTGGTCCGGGTCAACCCTGTCACTTTCGCGCCCCAGCGCGCGCAGTTGATCGTGGATTCGGGGCCGTGGCTGCGCGACGACGCGGCCGGCTGTAGCCGAGGTGCGCTCGGGGTCCCGCTCGACGACGTCACCGGCTATCTGGTCGCCTTGTCCGCGCCCGCGGGCAAATGGCCGGTGAGTCTGGGCATTCGGATCGATTTTCTCGCCGACCCACTGCTGGACGGCCCGCCGATGACCGCGACCGGCGAACTCGTCGGCCGGGACGAGCGCGGCGGGACGACCCGCGGCACTGTGACCGATGATCGCGGACGGGTGCTCGCGCTGGTGGTGCAACGCTCCCATCTCGTGCCGGTGGCCGAGACGCCCACGGGGACAAGGATTCCGGACCTGGTCCCCGCCGACGACGTGCCGCTGCGGTCTGCGCTGGGTATCCGGACACCGGCCCCCGGCGTTCTGGAACTTCCGTCCACGGTGTTCGCGGCCAATGCGATGGGCAATGTGCACGGCGGCATCCTGATCGCGGGCGCGGAGTTCGCCGCGATGACAGTGCTCGGCGCCACCGGTGAGCAGCGCGCCACCAGCATCGACATCTCCTATATCCGGCCCGCCGACGCCGCGGGCATGACAACGTTCCGCAGCCGCGTGCTGCACCAGGGCCGCTCGCTGGCGGTGGTGCAGGTGTGTGTGGTCAATTCGTCGAACAAACCGTGCGCGCTGGCCACTGTCGTAGTGCAGAGGTAGCCGCAGTGCGCACAGGCCGCCCCGAGGCGGTCGAATCGTTTGTGACGATGTAGGTCAGGGTGCGGTGTCTGCCGACGGACAGGCACCGCAGGCCGCTACGCCGCCGGGATGATCCGCACGCGCGCCGTCGCACTCACCACGATCCTGCCCTCGACACTCGCCGTGAGGCTGGTCTCGGCGATGTCGTCGTGCACCGCGTCGACTCGCCCGCCCAGTTCCAGCGTCTCGCCGAGCGCGAGCGGCGAGGCGAAGCGCACGGAGTAGGACAGCAGGTGTTCGACATGCACCACGTCGCTCAGCCAGGCGGCGAGCATGCCCGCCTGCATCTGTCCCATCGAGATCACGCCGGGTAATCCGGCGCGCACCGCGTACTCGTGATCATGGTGCAGGGGATTGAAATCGCCTCCGGCACCGGCAAATCGGACGATATCGGTCTGGGTGATCGGGCCGATCGTCCTGTTTCCCAGATCCTGCCCCGCGGACAGCGGCAATGGCGGTCGGGTCATCGCAGGCCCCTCTCGATCAGCACTTCGCGCTGGGTGACGGCGGTGTCTCCCGCATCGTCGGTCCAGATCGTCTCCAGCGTCACCAGTCGCATGGTGCCGCCGCGTTTGCCCTCCTTGGTGGTGTCGGCGACGACCCGGCGTGTTCCGGTGAGTCGATCGCCGACGAGTAGCGGCCGGTGGTAGTCCCACTCCACCGAGCCCACCACCACGCGCTCGATGGCCAGCCCGAGGTCGCGGACGAACTGCTTCTGATCGCGATAGTGGCCGGCCGTGACCACGTGGGTCGGGGTGGCGGGAACGCCCGCGAATCCGGCCGCCGAGGCGGCTTCGGGATCGGTATGGATCGGATCGGCAGCCCGGGTGGCGCGTGCGAACTCATGCACCTTGCCTGCTTCCACCGCGAACGACACCACGTCGAGGACGGCTCCTGCGGGCGCCTCTCCGGCGACGGTATGCGACATCGATACCTCCTAGTCATTTGGTCTGACCTATTGTAACGTTGGTCCTTAACGATGTGGAGGTGCAGATGGATCTGAGCGATTCCCCGGAAGAAGCCCGATTCCGGGCTCGTGTGCGCGATTGGCTGGCCGAGACGCTGCCGACGCTGCCCCGGCCCGAGCCCGCCCGGCTGGAGGACAAGCGTGTCCATTGGGCGGCGTGGCAGCGCAAGCTGTTCGAGGCCGGCTTCGCCGGGCTGTCCTGGCCGGCCGAGTACGGCGGCGCGGGCGCCGACGCCAAGATCAAGGCCATCTTCACCGAGGAGATGGATCGGGCGGGCGCCCCGGAACGGCTGAACATCATCGGCGAGGATTTCGCGGGCCCGACCATAGTGGCGTTCGGCAGCGACGAGCAGAAGCAGCGCTACTTGCGGCCGATCCTGGAGGGCACCGAGATCTGGTGCCAGCTGTTCTCCGAACCGGAGTCCGGTTCGGATCTGGCCTCGCTGCGCACCAAAGCGACCAAGGTCGAGGGCGGCTGGTCGATCCAGGGCCAGAAGATCTGGACCTCGCGCGCCCAAATCGCCGACAACGCCATTCTGCTCGCCCGGACCGGCGGCGGCGAGCGGCACCGAGGAATCACCTACTTCTTGCTGCCCATGTCGGCTCCGGGGGTCACGGTGCGCCCGCTCGCCCACATGCTCGGCGAAGCCGAATTCAACGAGGTCTTCCTCGATGACGTCTTCGTCCCGGATTCGGCGGTGGTCGGTGAGGTGGACGGCGGCTGGAATGTCGCCATGGGCACGCTCGCCTTCGAACGCGTCGGAATCGCGACCGGTCGGGTGAACACCATCCGCGCGGTGCGCGACTTGGTCGCGCAGGTCCAAAGCAGTACCGACGACGAGGGCCTGCCGTTGGCCGCGAAGGCGGAGATCCGGCAGCGGATCGCCGACCTCTACGGCCGTGCGCTCACCCACTACCTGATCGGTCAGCGGGTGGTGACCGGCGCTGCAGCGGGTGAGCCGCCTGGCCCGGTGACCTCCATCGGCAAGCTGTACTTCTGCCCGTTGGTCGAGGACATCGCAGACTTCGGGCTCTCGCTCGGTGAGTTCGGCGGCCAGTTCGGGCTCGCGCCCGAAAGCGATAGCGCCGACGCCGTTCAGCAACGCTGGCTGCGGCTCGCCTATCAGGCGCGCGGCACCGCCATCGCCGGCGGTTCGACCTTCATCCAACGCAACATCGCGGCCGAGCGTGTGCTCGGAATGCCCCGGAGCTGAGAAAGGCGGCGTGATGAGCACCTACGTCTGGAATCCGACCCCGGAGCGGATCGCGGATGCGAACGTGATGCGGTTGGCGCGCAAGCACGGCATCGACTCGATCGCAGAACTGCGACGACGCTCGACCGCCGATGTCCCCTGGTATTGGAACGCCGCCGTCGAGGACCTCGGCATCCCATTCGCGACACCCTACGAACAGGTACTCGACCTGTCCGGCGGGATCCCATTCCCCGAGTGGTTCGTCGGTGGCACCTTCAACGCCGTCGACGCCTGCCTCACCCGCTGGCTCGGCGAGGGCGCGCACCGCCCGGCCATCGTGCACGAGGCCGAGGACGGTACCGTTCGGACCCTCACCTACGGCGAGCTGGCCGATCAGGTGGGCCGGGTCGCGGCGGGCCTTGCCGAGTCGGGGATCGGCGAAGGCGATGCCGTCGCCATCTATCTGCCGATGATTCCCGAGGCGGTGGTGGCCTGCTACGCCGCCGCCGGACTCGGCGCGATCCTGGTGCCGCTGTTCTCCGGATTCGCCGCCCCCGCCATCGCTGCGCGGCTCGCCGACGCACAGGTCAAGGCCGTTGTGGTCGCCGACGGCCCCCGGCCGGGGGGGCGGGCGGGGGGGGGGGGGGGGGGAGAAGCCGGCGCGCGGGGGGGGGGGCCGGGGGGGGGGGGGGGGGGGGGGGGGGGGGGGGGGGGGGGCGCCCCCGGGGGGGGCAGCCCGCCCGCCCCCGCGGGGGGGGGGGGGGGCGGGGCCCG
>NZ_JARWRU010001295.1 GCF_029867845.1 Nocardia farcinica
ACCCAGATGTTCTTCGACGTCGAGCACTACCTGCGCCTGCGCGACCGGGTGGCCGCCTTCGACCCGGTCGAGGGCGCAAAGCCGATCATCCCCGAGCTGATGCCGATCACCTCGCTGCGCACGGTCACCCGCGCCGAGGAACTGTGCGGACGGCCGCTGCCGCCTGCGGTGCTCGACCGCCTGCGCCGGGCCGCGGGCGACGGGCCGGAGGAGAACCGGGCCGCGGTGCGCGAGGTGGGCATCGAGATCGCCACCGAGATGGCGCAGCGCCTGATCGACGAGGGCGCGCCCTGCCTGCACTTCATCACGCTGAACTTCGCCAAGGCGACCAGCGAGGTGCTCAGCAACCTCGGCTACGGGGTGTGCCCCGCGCCCGCCCCGGCCTGACCCGGCGCGCACCGGGGCGGGTATCGGCCGACCGCCCGCACCCGGCGGCCGCGCGGCACGGTGGCGGCGGCACGGTCCACCGCCCCGGGCGCACGGGCGGGGGTGTCACGGGCGGGATGACACGGGCGGGATGACACGGGCGGGGATGTTCAGGCCGCGGCGGCCTCGCGCAGGCCCCAGGCCTCGGCGAGCAGGCGGTGCGATGCCAGGCGCGCCTTGTGATCGTGGGTGACGCTGGTGATCAGCAGTTCGTCCGCGCCGGTGGCGCGTCGCAGCGCCTCGAGCCGCTCCACGACGGTGGACGGGGAGCCGACGAACTGGGTCAGCAGCCGGTCTCGCACCACGCGGTGCTGTTCGGGGGACAGCGGCGGTGCGGTGGCGGGGTCGAGCACGGGTTTCGCGCCACCTTCGGCGCGAATGCTGTGCACCCAGTGCCCGTAGGTGGAGGCCAGGTGTCGCGCGGTCTCGTCGTCCTCGGCGACCACCACGTCGGCGGAGACCACCACGTACGGTTCGGCCAGTTCCACCGAGGGCCGGAAGGCGGCGCGATAGGCGTCCACCGCGTCCAGCGCCGTCGCGGGCACGGTGTGATAAGCCACCGCGAACGGCAGCCCGAGCCTGCCCGCCAGCTGCGCGCTCTCACCGGCGCTGGTGCCGAACAGCCACAGCTGCACCCTGGCCCGCTCGCCGGGCACCGCGTGCAGCTCCACCCCCTCGGGGGTGCGGTAGGTGCCGTCGAGCAGCGCGCGCACCTGGTCCACGTACTCGGTGAACGCCACCGGCTCGGCGCCCGGCTGGTAGAGGGTCCGGTCCTGGGCGAGATAGCGTTCCTTGCCGGCCAGGCTGCCGAAATCGAACGGCGGCGGGATCACCACGCCGTCGCGCACCCGCACCTCGTCACCGGCCGCGCCGCCGGTCGTCGAGCCCGCCGTCCCGCCCGCGCCGGACGGCCCGAACTTCGCCCGGCGGTGCCCCGACCGGCCCAGCCCCAGATCGAGCCTGCCGGGATACAGCGCGTCGATGGTGCCGAACGCCTCGACGACCGAGGCGGCCGTGTGGTGTCCGGCCTGCACCGCACCCGAGCCGACCCTGATGCGGGAGGTGGCCGCGGCCACCAGCCCGATCAGCGTCGTCGAGCTGGAGCTGGCCACCGCGGCGAAATGGTGTTCGGCCAGCCAGAACCGGTGGTAGCCCCACTCCTCGGCGCGCTGGGCCAGCTCGACGGTGTTGCGCAGCGCCTGCTGCGGCGTCGAACCGGCGCTGACCGGCGCCAGATCGAGCACCGACAGCGGGATGCTCATCGCAGGCCGCCGTCCAGCCGCGGATCCTGTTCGCCCGCCTCGATCGCCACCCGCAGCCGGTTCTGCTCGGGCGCGACCGGGCAGGTGGCGAACGCGGTGAACGCGCAGGGCAGATTGGCCGCGCGATTGAAGTCCAGCACGACCCGGCCATCGGCGTCGGGGGTGGGCACGGTCAGCGAGCGCGCGGTCGGGAAGGTGGTGACCCCGCTGGTGGCGTCGGTGAACAACACCCGCAGCTCGACCCCCGTGCGGAAGACCACCACCCGCTCGGTCACCGAGCCGATGCCGAGCTCGATCTCCCCGATCGCGTTGTGCCGGTGCTCCAGCCCGTCGATCACCGCGCCGGTGGTGACCGGTCGCGGCGCCGGATAGGCGGTGAAGTGTCCCTCGACGACCCAGCGCGGATCGGGCGCGTAGGCCGGGATGCCGGTGAAGCGGGCCAGGGTCGGCGCGTCGGGGTCGTGCACGCGCACCCCGTAGCGGCCGGTGCGCCGGATGACCTCGATGACGCGGCGCTCGTGACGCACCCGCACGCCCGGTCCGCCCTCGGCGGGCAGCAGGATCCGCACGCCGGCGATGTCGCTGCCCTCGGCGACGAGCCGGTCGCCGGGCTGAGCGGTGATGAATACCTTGTTGTCGGTCACCCACCAGGTGCCGGGGACGCCGGGCAGGCGGCTCGGTTCGTCGGTGAGCCAGTGCAGTCCGGTGATGCTCAGGAAGCCGAGCGGGTCGCGCAGGTTGTCCTCGCGGGTGCGGTGCCAGCGGGCCCACTCGGTGGCGAAACTGGTGACGGTGCCGGTCGTCATGACGCTCGGACTCCTTCGTGTGCGGTGCTGTGCTGATGGGTCGGCCGGTGCGGGTGCGGCAGGCCGAGGTGCTCGCGCAGGGTGTCGCCCCGGTACTCGGTGCGGAAGCTGCCGCGCTCCTGTAGCTCCGGCACCACCCGGTCGACGAACTCGTCCAGCCCGGCCGGGGTGAGGTGCGGCACGAGGATGAAGCCGTCGGCCGCGTCGGTCTGCACGTACTCGTCGATCTCGGCGGCGACCTGCGCCGGGGTGCCGACGAACTGCTGCCTCGCGGTGACCTCGATGACCAGTTCGCGGATCGACAGCCGCTCCGCCAGCGCTTTCTCGCGCCACGCCTTCGCCACCGCGATCGGGTCGCGGGCATGGCGGACCCGGCCTCGGGTGATGTCGGGGTCGCCGGTCGGGTCCTCCTCGGGCAGCGGCCCGTCCGGGTCGTATCCCGACAGGTCGCGGCCCCAGACCTGTTCCAGGAAGGCGATCGCGGTCTGCGGCCCGACCTGCTGGCGGCGGATGTGCGCGGCGCGCTCGGCGGCCTCCTCGGCGGTGTCGCCGAGCACGAAGGTCGCGGCCGGAAAGATCTTCAGGTGCCCGGGGTCGCGCCCGTACTTCGCCAGCCTGCCCTTGACGTCGGCGTAGAACGCGCGCCCGGCCTCCAGCGTGCCGTGCACGGTGAAGATGGCGTCGGCGGTGGCGGCGCCGAACTCGCGGCCCTCGTCGGAGTCGCCTGCCTGCAACAGCACCGGATGCCCTTGCGGGCTGCGCGGCAGCGTGAACGGGGCGGCGATGTCGAATTGGGTGGACCGGAACTCGGTGACCGGCACCTCGTGTGCGAACACCCCGGCCTCCCGGTCGACCACCGGCGCGCCGTCCGGCCAGCTGTCCCACAGCGCCCTGGCCGCCTGGACCGCCTCGGCCGCACGCCGATAGCGGTCGGCGTGGTCGAGATAGCCGCCGCGCCGGAAGTTCGCGCCGGTGAAGGCGTCCGAGGAGGTCACCACATTCCAGGCCGCGCGCCCGCCGGACAGGTGGTCCAGGCTCGCGAACTGCCGTGCCAGCTCGAACGGCTCGTTGTAGGTGGAGTTGATGGTGCCTGCCAGGCCCAGTCTCCGTGTCACCCCGGCCAGCGCGTTGAGCACGGTGAAGGTGTCCGGCCTGCCGACCACGTCGAGATCGTGGATGCGGCCGCGGTGTTCGCGCAGCCGCAAACCCTCGGCGAGGAAGAAGAAGTCGAACAGCCCGCGTTCGGCGGTGCGCGCCAGGTGGGCGAACGAGGCGAAGTCGATCTGGCTGCCCGACTCGGGATCGCTCCACACGGTCGTGTTGTTCACGCCGGGGAAGTGGGCGGCCAGATGAACCTGTTTGCGGGGACGCTGCCGGGTCACGACGGCCCTCCTTGCGTGCGAACGGCGTAGCGGCTGAGCGGGCGCGGCAGACCGAGGCGGTCGCGCAGGGTGCGCGGGGCTCCCCGCGCCCCGGTGGCCTCGTCGGAACCGAGGGCGGTGGCGCCGGTGGCCAGGAGCCGGATCGCGCTCGACAGCGCGAGCGGCCGCAGCACCACACCGTCGGCCGCGCCGGATCGCTCCAGCTCGCCGAGGAATTCGCGCAGCGAGGCGACCGTGCCGACGTGGCGCGGGCGCGGTGACGGGCCCTGTCCGGCGCCGCCGGTGCCCGGGGAATCGGATCGATCCGGGGAGCCGGGACCCGGTTCGGCCGCCCAGGCGTCGAGCTGCTCGACCTCGGCCCGCGCCGCGTCCGCCGAGTCGGCGAGATGGATGTCGAGATCGAGCAGAACGGTGACGGAATCCGGGTCGCGCCCGGTGTCGGCGACGGCGGACCGCAGCGC
>NZ_JARWRU010001296.1 GCF_029867845.1 Nocardia farcinica
GCCCCGCATCGTGCCGCGATGCGGGGCCCTCGCTGTTGCGGCACGTTCGAACACGAACCGATCGGGTACCCGGGTCGGACGGTATCGCCGGTGGGCGGTCGACCCGGCGGGAGGTGCGATGCGGCGACGAGCGACGACCCGGGGGACCGGCCGCGGGCCCTACGCCATCGGCGACCTGCACGCCATGCCCGGCCGAGGCCGTGACTACGAGCTGGAGGACGGCTGGCTGGTCGAGGTCGCGCGCGGGGCGAGGCACGATCACGTGGTGCGGCGCACCGCGCAGGCGCTCGACCGCTCGGCCGGGCAGGGACTGCATGTGTGCGTCGGCGGGGGATGGGAGATCACCACCACGTGCGGGGTGCGCAAACCCGACATCGTGGTCGCGCCGCGCGAGGTGATCCGGCACGCGCTGGTCGCCGATCCGCCGCGGGTGCTGCCCGGCGGACAGGTGCGGCTCGCGGTGGAGGTCGTCGCGCCCGCCACCGCGAGCGAGCGCACCGACCGGGTGCGCAAGGTGCGCGAGTACGCGGCCGCGGGCATCGCCGAGTACTGGCTTGTCGAACATCACCCGCTGGTGCGCATCCACCGTCTCGTGCTGGAAGGGGAGATCTATCACACCAGGGCGGTGGCCGAACCGGGAGAGATGTTGGTCGCCGATGTGGGGCCGGGCGAGGAGTTCCGGGTCAGCGTGGATCCGGCCGAACTGCTGGAGATCTGACCGGAGCCGGTTCCTTCGCCGGTGAGATCCGCGGCGCGGCAGCGGGATCGGCGGGCACGAGCGGGACCGCCAGCGCGGCGATCGCGGCCGCGCCGAGGAAGGCGGCCGGGAACCCGCCCCAGGTGATCAGGGCACCGAAAACCGGTGGGATGGCGGCCATCGCGAGATTCTGGCCGGTGTTCTGCATGCCGAGCCCGCGCCCGCTCCAGAACGGGCCCGCGATCTCGGCGACCGCGGTGAACGCCAAGCCGTTGTCCGACACCGTGATCACCGAGGCGGCGAACAACAGCGGGATGGCGATCCACCACCAGTGCGTCCACGCCGCGACGCCGAGCGCGGCGGTGCTGATCACCGCGGCGACGGCCACCGTGTGCAGCGGGCCGAGCCTGCTGCCGACCCGATCCGACCAGGCGCCCGCGCCGATACGGCCTGCCGCGCCGAGGAATTGGGTCGCCGTGACGACCGCGCCCGCGACCGGCAGCGACCAGCCGACGTCGCGGTGCAGCCACAGCAGCGCGAAGGTCCACAGCACGCCCTGCGGCACCACGAGCAGAACCGAGGCGCCGTGGATGCGCCACAGTGTGGCCGAGCCGCGATAGGGGTTGTCCCGGTCGGCCGCAGAGCCTTTCGGGCGCGGCGGGTCGACGATGCCCGCCAGGCAGGACAGTGCCGCGAGTCCGCCCATGAGCGCGGGCACCAGCACGGCCGCGGCGATGCCGTAACGGTCGGCCACCAGGGGGATGCTCAGCGCGCCGATGCCGACGCCCAGCGGTTGCGCGGTCTGACGGATGCCCATGGCCAGACCGCGGCGGTCGGGCGGGAACCAGCCGACGATGACCCGTCCGCTGGCGCCGTTGGTGCTCGCCGCGCCGAGGCCGCCGAGGAACAGCAGCGCGCCGAGGGCGATGTCGTTGCTCGTGGCGGCCGCCGCGACGCCCGCGGCGCACATGAGTGCCGGGCCCGCCACCAGCACCTTGCGCTCGCCGATGCGGTCGACCACATACCCCCAGGCGATGAGGGTGCAGACCAGGCCGACGGTGGGCATGGCCACCAGCAGGCCCGCCGTCGGCAGCGCGGTGCCCCTGGCGGTCAGGGCCGGCAGCAGGAAGGGGATGCCGTGGATGAACACGGCGCTGGAGGCCTGGGCGAAGACGCCGAGGGCGAGCATCAGCCACCGGTGCGCCGTGCCTACCCGTCTGATGCCTGCCGTGTCCACGGACATCGTCCGCTCCTCGCGTCTCGAACCGACCGAATCCCGAAATGTGGGATTGAGTTCTCAGGAAGTGAAAACCTGGGCTCACGGTACACCCGATGGCCGCTCCCGCGCATCCCGGCGGCATCCGGCGACGGGGCGAGCGATCTCACACCCGGCCACACGGCCTGCTCGCTCCCGCCCGGGAGCGCCGATCGGCGCGACCAGCGGCTTCCGTAGACTCACCGGCATGCGTCTAGGTCGAGTTGCCAGTCCCGATGGTGTCGCGTTCGTCAGCATCGAAGGGGCGGGGGG
>NZ_JARWRU010001297.1 GCF_029867845.1 Nocardia farcinica
GGCCGAAACCGGCCGAGGGCGAGGACTGGTCGTAGAGCAGCCAGTCGTCGGCACGGAAGGGGCGCAGGAACCACATGGCATGGTCGAGCGAGGCGTTCTGGGTGGGCTCGTCCGGGTGGATGACCTTCGACGAGCCGAGCAGCGTCATATCGCTCATGTAGGCCAGGGTGCAGACGTGGAACAGCGGGTCGTCGGGCAGCGGCCTGCGGTAGCGGAACCACACCTGCTGCTGGGCGGCCACGCCCTCGCGGCGAACCAGCTTCTCCTGCGGAACCATCCTGATGTCCCAGTGCTCCCACTCGCGCAGCGCCCACAGCCGCTCCGGGCTCATGGTCTCCTGGGTGTCGAGCAGCTCTTCCGGCGAGGCCACCGGCGGCATGTCGTCCTGGTGCACCGGGCCCTCGTCGCCGAGGTGGAAGGAGGCCGACATGGTGAAGATGGCCTGGCCGTCCTGGATGCCGGTGACCCGCCTGGTGCAGAACGAGCGCCCGTCCCTGATCCGCTCCACCTGGTAGACGGTCTGTTGCTGCGGGTTGCCCGGGCGAAGGAAGTAGCCGTGCAGGGAGTGCACCTGGAAACGCGGCTCCACCGTGCGCACCGCGGAGACGAGGGCCTGCCCGGCGACTTGGCCCCCGAACGTGCGCTGCAGCTGAGTCTCGGTCGACGCGCCACGGAAGATGTCACGCTCGATGCGCTCGATCTCCAGCGCTTCCTCGATGGTCGCCATACCCCCGAGACTAACCCGAGCGGGTTTGCCCGCCCGGCACCGAGACGCCGAACAGCCCGTGCGTCAGGGCACGGGCTGTTCGCGGGTCTTCAGCGGCGGACGGGTGTCACCAGCCGCGTTCGGCGAGCCGGTGCGGCTGCGGGATCTCCTCGACGTTGATGCCGACCATCGCCTCGCCCAGGCCGCGCGAGACCTTGGCCAGCACGTCCGGGTCGTCGTAGAAGGTGGTGGCCTTGACGATGGCCTCCGCCCGCTGAGCCGGGTTACCGGACTTGAAGATGCCGGAGCCGACGAACACGCCCTCGGCGCCCAGCTGCATCATCATGGCCGCGTCGGCCGGGGTGGCGATGCCGCCCGCGGTGAACAGCACCACCGGCAGTTTGCCGGTCTCGGCGACCTCACGGACCAGCTCGTAGGGCGCCTGCAGCTCCTTGGCCGCCACGAACAGTTCGTCCTCGGGCAACGAGGACAGCCTGCGGATCTCCTGGCGGATCTTGCGCATGTGGGTGGTGGCGTTGGAGACGTCGCCGGTGCCTGCCTCGCCCTTGGAGCGGATCATGGCCGCGCCCTCGGTGATGCGGCGCAGCGCCTCACCCAGGTTGGTCGCGCCACAGACGAAGGGCACGGTGAACTGCCACTTGTCGATGTGGTTGCTGTAGTCGGCCGGGGTGAGCACCTCGGACTCGTCGATGTAGTCCACGCCGAGGCTCTGCAGGATCTGCGCCTCGACGAAGTGGCCGATGCGCGCCTTGGCCATCACCGGGATGGACACCGCCTCGATGATGCCGTCGATCATGTCAGGATCACTCATCCTGGACACGCCGCCCTGCGCACGGATGTCGGCGGGCACCCGTTCCAGCGCCATGACCGCGACCGCGCCCGCGTCCTCGGCGATCTTGGCCTGCTCGGGCGTGACGACATCCATGATGACGCCGCCCTTGAGCATCTCGGCCATACCGCGCTTCACGCGGGCGGTGCCGACGGTCTGGGTGGTCTCGGGCATGGTCACGGCATTCTCCTGGGTCATGTGCGCCAATCGGATCGCTCGGTGGGAACGCCCCGAATTCTAGGCGCGCGGAGCATGCCAGTTGATAGCCAGTCGAGCACCACTGGTCTGGTGGCGCAGGCCACCGCGGGTCCGGGCGGCACATCGCCGGACTACCCGGCCGAGGGATGATCGCCCGGGCGACGCGCCGCCGGACTCAGAGCGGTCCGACGACCAGCAGCTGCGCCCAGTACTGGGCGACCGAAGGGCCGAGGATGGGCAGAAGGAAGTCGTAGAGCAGGTACGACATGGGTAGAGCCACCTCCACATAAGCCGCGACATCGAGCGTGCGCGGCATGCTCGCGGGTCGGTCCCGCGCCGGATGCGCGGCCCCGTGAACGGACTACCCGATGGACCGGCGAACCAGTCCGAAACCAGCACGATCGTGAAGCGCATCACACCGCCTCACGGCGGACTCAGCGGATCGAGCGGACCACGGGATCGGTAGTGCCGGAAGCGACTTCGGCCGCCTCGGCGATCAGGCCGTCCAGGTCGAAGGGGTACACCGGCTCGCCGGAGGCCTCCAGCGCCTTGATGTCGGCCGCGGCGCACCAGCGGTGCGCGGTGACGCAGCGCTTCTCCCAGGAGGACGGGTCGGCGGGCTTCGGCTCGTAGGCGGGCACCCGCAGCGCGAAGAACAGTTCCTCGGCGCGGATCAGCTCGCCGTCGAAGGGGAACACCGCCACCCGCCGCCAGATGGGTCCGCGCAGCGCGTCCGGGTCGGCGGTGTAGCCGGTCTCCTCCCACAGCTCGCGCACCGCGGCCGCGCGCAGGCTCTCCCCCGGTTCAACGCCACCGCCGATGGTGAACCAGAACGGGGAGTCCGGGGTCTTGGGGTCGCTGCCGCGCATGAGCAGGATGCGGTCCAGTTCGTCGAGCAGCACCACCCGCGCGGAGGTGCGCACGGTGTCGACGGCCAGGCCGATGGACGCCGCCGGGGTGACCCGCTCGGCGATCTCGAAGTAGGTCGGCAGCGGCGCGGTGCCGCCGAGGTGCAGCAGCCG
>NZ_JARWRU010001298.1 GCF_029867845.1 Nocardia farcinica
GCGGGGGGCCACCCCGGCGGGGGGGGCCCGCGGGCGGCACGGCCCCGCCTCGCCGGGCGACCGCACCCCGGAACTGCTCGTCATGCCCTATCTCGCGGGGCCGGAGATCAGCGTGGACTGTCTGTCCACGCCGGCGGGGGAACTGCTCGCCGGCATCCCCCGGTCGAAGAACGGGCGATTCCGCACCCTGCTGGACGATGCCGTCAGCCTCGACATCGCCCGCAGGCTGGTCGGCCACTTCGGCGTCGCCTATCTCAGCAACGTCCAGCTGCGCCACCTCAGGGGCGAGCCAGTGCTGCTCGAGGCCAACCCGCGGCCGGCGGCCGGCGTCTTCCAGACCGCGTTCGCCGGCGTGAACCTGCCGTGGGCGGCGGTGCGCCTGCTGCGGCACGGCGACGCGGGGCTCGAGCGTCCGCCGCGCCTGAACATCTGCCTGGCGGTGGCCGAGGCCGTCATGGAGGTGGCGCCGCGCCCGACCATCCCGAACCTGCACCCGGCCGCCCCCGCGTCGCCGGTGCCGGACCGCGCGTCGCACACGATGCTCGAGGCGTGACCGCGGCCCGGCTCGGCCGCGGGTTCAGCGCGGCGGGCCAGGCGTCACCGGCGTCGCCGAGACGACCGGCTCCGGGGCGCCGCTCAGGGCCGACATGGTCTGCCAGGTCTGCCAGTCGATGGTCCAGTCGTAGAGGTCGCCGTCGGCGGCGGACAGGGCGATCGAGGTGCCGGTGACCTCAACCGGGTCGCCGTAGAGGGCGGTCGGGAAGTAGGCCGAGGCGGCCTCGTCGGAGAGGTTGATGCAGCCGTTGGTGACATTGGCCGAGCCCTGGGAGGCCAGCGACGCCGGGTTGGCGTGGATGAACTCGCCGTTGTTGGAGATGCGCACGGCCCAGCGCTCGCGCACGTTCTCGTAGTACGGCGGGTTGGACATCAGGAAGTCCTCGTACTTCTCGGTCACCACGTGGATGCCCGAGCGGGTCACGTTGCGGGCCTCGTTGCCCTCGCCGTAGCTGGCGGGGAAGTCGAAGATCACCTCGCCCTCGCGCACCACCTGCATGCGGTGACTCGGTGCGTGCGCGCGCACGATCTGGCTGCGGGCGATGCGGAAGTCGCTGGTCAGGTCGGCGTGGCCGTAGTTGCCGTCGCCGAGGTCGAGGCCGTAGAGGCGGGCGTCCAGACGCACGGCGGTGCCCGGCGTCCAGTACTGCCTCGGCCGCCAGTGCGCGCGGGCGCCGCCGTTGTCGTCGGGCAGCCAGGCCCACGCACCCTCGGTCGGCGGGTCGGTGGTGACGGTGAGTGCCCGCTCCACCGCCGCCTTGTCCGCCACCGGGCCGCTGAACTGGAGGATGATCGGGGCCGCGATGCCCACCTCCTGGCCGTCGCCGATGTTGAGGGTGGCGGGCAGGGTGGCCTCGGGGGTGAGGGTGGTGAACGAGCCCTCGATCGGGACCGGTTCGCCGTCATCGCCGGTGACCGTGCCCGACCAGGTGTAGGTGGACCCGTAGCCGAGAGGTTCGGTGATCCGGTAGCCGCGGCGGTCGGGCGACAGCTCGCCGTCCACCGGCTCGCCCGCCGGGTTGGTCAGGGCGACGCGCTCGATCACGCCGCGGTCGACGGCGACCGAGACCGGGGCGATCGGGCTGACCTCGCCCGCGCCGTCACCGGGGTCGAGGGTGACCTCCGCGACCGGGGAGTCGTCCGGCCCGGCACAGCCCGCGATCAGGGCGAGCACGACGAGCAGGACTGCCGAGACGAGGGCGATCGGTCCGCGGACCAGGGCTCGATAGCTCACACCCGTCGAATGTACGCCGGGCCGCCCCCGCCACCCCGGCGCTCGCCCGGCGGGTCTACAGCCGGATGCCGACCGTGACCGGCTCCGGCTCCAGCACCACGCCGAAGGCCTCGGCCACCCCGTCGCGGACCGTGCGGGCCAGCGCGACGATGTCGGCGGCGCCTGCCCGGCCGCGGTTGGTCAGGGCCAGCGTGTGCTTGGTCGACAGCCGGGCCGGGGCGTCCGCGCCGGGGAAGCCCTTGCCGAAACCGGCCCGCTCGATCAGCCAGCCCGCCGAGAACTTCACCCCGTCGGCCGCGGCGTAGGTGGGGATCGGCACCTCGCCGAGCCTGGCCGTGATCGCGGCACGCACCTGCTCGACCCGGGCGGCTGGCACCACCGGATTGGTGAAGAACGAGCCCGCGCTCCAGGTGTCGTGGTCGGCCGGGTCGAGCACCATGCCCTTGCCGCCGCGCAGCCGCAGCACCTGCTCACGCACCTGCCCGGCCGGGCGGCGCTCGCCCTCGGCGGCGTCCAGCGCGCCTGCCAGCTCCCGATAGCGCAGCGGGGCGCTCAGGCCGTCGGGGCGCAGCTCGAACTCGACGGCCAGCACCACCGCGGCGTCGCTGTGCTTGAGCACGCTGGTGCGGTAGCCGAAGCCGAGTTCGGCAGGCTCGGCCCAGCGGATCTCGCCGGTCGCCCGGTCCAGCAGCCGGACCCGGCACAGCAGGTCGGCGACCTCGACCCCGTAGGCGCCCACGTTCTGCACCGGGGTGGCGCCCGCCGAGCCGGGGATGCCGGACAGGCACTCCAGGCCGCCCAGCCCCGCGGCCACCGCCGGGGCGACCCCGCCGTCCCCGCCCGCGCCCGCCCCCGCGACCACCCGGCCCCCCGCGCCGCCCCCCCGCCAGGCCCCCCCCGGACCGGGGTGGCCCACGCCGGTGGTGGCCACC
>NZ_JARWRU010001299.1 GCF_029867845.1 Nocardia farcinica
CCCCCCGCGCGGGGCGGGGGGGGGCGCCCCCCCGCCCCCCCCCCCCGGCGGCCGCGGCGGGCCCGGCCGCCGCCCCCCCCCCCCCCGGCCTGCTGTCGGCGGGCACCGTGGTGGTGCACGGGCGCGGCCGCGCCGTGGTCACGGCGACCGGGGCCGACAGCGCGATGGGCCGGATCGCCCTGCTCATGCGGCCCGATGCCGGGCTGACACCGTTGCAACGCCGGTTGATGGATGTCAGCGCCGTGCTGGCCGTGGTCGCCGTCGCCCTGTGCGTGGTGGTGCTGGTGCTGGGACTGTTGCGCGGTCTGCCGCTGGAACTGATGGTGGTGACCTCGATCAGCCTGGCCGTCGCTGCCGTGCCGGAATCACTGCCCGCCGTGGTGACACTGGCGCTGGCGCTCGGCGCGCGCCGCATGGCCGACCGCGATGCGGTGATCCGGCGGCTGCCCGCGGTGGAGACGCTCGGCTCGATGACCGTCCTGGCCACCGACAAGACGGGCACGCTCACCGAAGGACGCATGGTGGCCCGGCTGCTGTGGACACCGGACAGCCACGCCGAGATCACCGGAACGGGCTACGACCCGTCGGGAGCCGTGCGCACGGAGCGCGGCGCGCTCGGCCCCGAGGACGATCCCGCCCTGACCGCCCTGCTGACCGCGGCCGCCCTCTGCAACGACGCCCGGCTGGTCCCGCCCGACACCACAGGCCCCGACACCACAGCCCCCGACACCGCAGGGGGACCGTCCTCCCCCGACTCGCACAGCTGGTCGGCGCTCGGCGATCCCACCGAGGCCGCCCTGCTCACCGCGGCGGCGCGCCTCGGCCTCGACCCGCACGCGCTGAACGACCGGCTGCCACGGGTGGCGGAGCGACCGTTCGACAGCGACCGCAAACGGATGTCCACGATCCACCGCCTGCCGGACGGCGGCTACCGCGTGGTGTGCAAGGGCGCGCCCGAGGCGGTGCTGAACCCCGCGACGGTGGCCGACACCCCCGAGGCGATCGCGGTAGCGGCCGGCTGGGCGCGGGATCGCGCGCTGGAGGGCTATCGCGTCCTCGCCGTCGCCACCCGCGAACTGCCCGCGCTTGCCGGCCAGGACGACGACATCGAGTGCGATCTGCACCTGATCGGCCTGATCGCCCTTGCCGACCCGCCCCGCGCCGTGGCGGCACAGACCATCCGCGACTGCCGGGCCGCGGGCATCCGGCCCGTGCTGATCACCGGCGACCACCCGGGAACGGCCCGCGCGATCGCGACGGAACTCGGCATCATCGCCGCCGGTGAGCCGGTCGTCGACCTGCGCGAGCCCTCCCCCGGCATCGACGCCGACGCGGCGGTCTTCGCCCGCGCCACGCCCGCGCAGAAGCTGGACCTCATCCAGCGCTTGCGCGACCGCGAGCAGGTGGTGGCCATGACCGGCGACGGCGTCAACGACGGGCCCGCGCTGCGCCGCGCCGACATCGGTGTCGCCATGGGCCGACGCGGCACCGAAGTCGCCAGGCAGGCCGCCGATCTCGTGCTCGCCGACGACGATCTCGGCACGGTCGTCATCGCGGTGGCCGAGGGCCGCCGGGTCTACGCCAATATCCGCCGTTTCCTGGTCTACGGGCTGTCCGGCGGCGCGGCGGAGATCGCGGTCATGCTCATCGGTCCCTTCCTCGGATTGCCGCTGCCGTTGCTGCCCGCGCAGATCCTGTGGATCAATCTGCTCACCCACGGCTTGCCCGGGGTCGCGCTCGGCGGCGAACCGGCCCAGCGCGACATTCTGCGGCGCCCACCACGCCCCCGGTCGCAGAGCATCCTCGGCGCGGGCCTCTGGCAGCGCGTGCTGCGCCTGTCGGTGGTGCTGACCGCGGTGACACTCGGCGTCGCGGTCTGGGCCGACGCGACCGGACGCCCGTGGCAGAGCATGGCGTTCTTCGCCCTCGGCGCCACCCAGCTCGCCGTCGCGCTCGGGTCGCGGTCCCGTCAGGGCTCACTGGCCAACCCCTCGCTGCTCGTGGCGGTCGGCGGCGCCTTCGCGCTCCAACTGGCCGCGCTGTACCTGCCGCCGTTGCGCGAACTGCTCGGCACCGAGCCGCTCGCGGTGTCCGACCTGCTGCTGGTGACCGCCCTGTCGGTGTCCGGCTATGTCGCCGCCCGCCTCGACCGCATCATCCATCCCGCACCGCGGGGAGACCGATCATGAGCGCCGCCGACCCCCACATGACCCAGCCGGACCTGTTCGCGGCCAAGATGGAACGCGATCCGGTCATGCGATCCACCATCGTCGCGATCCTGCTGCTGGACACCGAGCCGGATCAGGATCGTCTGGCGCGCACACTGGAACGCGCCACGCACGTCGTACCGAGATTGCGGCACATCCCGGTGGCCGCCCCGCTCGGCCTCACCCCGCCGCGCTGGCTGCCCGACCCGTACTTCGACCTGTCCTGGCATGTGCGCCGCGCGGGCCTGCCGCCGCCCGCCGACCTGGACGCGGTGCTCGACGTGGCGCGCCGCGAGGTCATGGAAGCCTTCGACCCCGCCCGGCCGCTGTGGAAATGCACCGTGCTGTCCGGGCTCTCCGACGGCAGGGCCGCGGTCGTGTTGAAGGTCCACCACAGCCTGACCGACGGGATCGGGGGCATCCTGATCGCCCGGGAAGTGCTCGACGCCACCCGCGACAGCGCCCCGCGCCCAGATGTCGAGGTCACCGAACCGCCTCGGCGCGGCACCCTGACCGACGCCCTGGCCTGGAATTCCGCACTCGGCCTCACCATGGCGCGCGGCGCGGTCGGCGCCGCGGGATCGCTGCTGCGGCGCGGACTCACCGATCCGATCGGCACCGTCCGCGGCGGCGGGGCACTCGCAGGCTCCCTGGCCCGCCTGACCAGACCGGTCACCTCGACCCTGTCACCGCTGATGACCGCACGCAGCACCCGCCGCGAGCTCACGGTACTCGAGATACCGCTCGAACAACTCGGCGCGGCCGCTCGCCGAGCCGGGTGCAGGCTCAACGACGCCTACCTCACCGGAGTGCTGATCGGGGTGCGGGAGTACCACCGTCGTCACGGTGCGCGGCTCGAGCGGTTGCGGGTGACCATGCCGATCAGCGTCCGCGAGCCGGACGACCCGATCGGCGGCAACCGGGTCACCTTGGCGCGTTTCGCCCTGCCCACGGCGATCGAGGATGCCGACGAACTGATGCGCGCGGTCCACGAGGCGGCGGGCCGATGGCGGCGGGAACCGTCACTCGGGTACTCCGGCGCGGTGGCCGCCGCTTTGAACCGGCTGCCCGCAGCCGTGGTGGCAGGGATGCTGAAGCACGTCGACTTCGTCGCCTCCAACGTCCCCGGCTCGCCGGTGCCGCTCTATCTGGCCGGCGCGCGGGTCGACCGCATGTATGCCTTCGCGCCCACGCTCGGCACCGCGTTCAACACGCTGCTGCTCTCACACACCGGCATCTGTCTGCTCGGCGTCACCGCCGACTCGGCGGCGATACCCGATCTGCCCGTTTTCGCCGACTGTCTGGCAGCCGGATTCGCCGCCACGGTCGGCGCCGATCGTTGACTGTCGCGCCACCGATCGACGCCGGTTCCGCGCGAGCGCGCCTGTCCCGGTTCCGGGACCGTAGTCCTTCTCAGCCCGCGTCCTGCGGGATCAGCACCTCGTCGAGCGGACGACGCGGGGTCGGCGGCAGCGGCTCGGCACTGGTGTGCGCCCATCCCACCCGGACGAAGGCCTGCGGATAGCCGGTATCGCGCAGCACCCGCATCCGCAGCTTCGCGCGTTCGGCGGCGATCTCCAGTGGCTCGGTGACCAGGCAGCTGGCCAGGCCGATCGTGGTGGCCGACAGCAGCACCGCGCTGATGGCCTCCCCCGCCCGCAGCTGGGACAGGCGATCGTCCGCGGAGGTGGCGATCACCAGCAGTTCGGCGTGATCGGCTTCCCGTGCGGTGTCGGTCAGTTCGGGGCCGGCGAACACCCGGGCCGGGAGTTCGTCGCCCGCCCGCGCGGCGGGAATGCTGTGCGCGGGAATGCCGTCCGGGCGGGTGTGCCACCCGGCCCACCACCCCCGCCCGAAACGGGACGACGCGCAGGCCGG
>NZ_JARWRU010001300.1 GCF_029867845.1 Nocardia farcinica
CGCGGCGCCCCCCCCCCCCCCCCCTCCCCCGCCCCGCGCGGGGGCCCCCGGCCGGCGCCCCCCCCCGCGACCGTGGCCAGGGCTTTGGCCCGGGCCACAGTCGTCTCCGCGGCCGTGACCGCGCGGGCCCGCGCCGAACGAGCGTGCGGCGGGCGGGCATTCGGCCTGATCCCGTGTTTGAATATCCCCTCCGAACGACCCGAAGGACGCCCATGCAGAATGTGCTCGGCCGGATCGACCGCGCTCTGGACACCACCGCCGCGATCGTCGCCGAAGTCGGTGACGAACAGCTCGCAGCCGCGACGCCGTGCGCGGGCTGGGACGTGCGGACGGTACTCGACCACCTGGTCGGCGGGATGCACATCTTCGCCGCCAAGCTGAGCGGCAACGATACCGGCGCGGGCACCGCCGAGGGCTGGCTCGGCTCGGACCCGCAGGCCGCCTATGCCGCGGCCGCCGAGATCGACCGGGCGGCCTGGCGCAGGCCGGACGTGCCCACGGCCACCGTGCAGCTGAGCATCGGTCCGGTACCCGCCCCGGCGGCGGTGCAGATCCACCTCACCGAGCTGGTGGTGCACGGCCTCGACCTGGCGCTGGCCACCGGCCGCACCGACCTCATCGACGACGCGCTGTGCGCGGAGCTGCTGGACACCATGCGCTACTACGGCGGCATCGACACCTACCGTGCGGCGGGCTTGTTCGGGCCCGCGTTGCCGGTGGACGCCGACGCGCCCGGCCACCGCGCGCTGCTGGCCTACACCGGTCGCAAGTGGTGAGTCGGGCCGCCCGGCCCCGCTGAGGTCGCCCGCGCCGGGGACGGGCACACCGGCCCGAGGTTGTGCGAGGCTGGAGGTGTGAACCGACTGCGCGGTGCGACCTCGCCCTACTTGCGTCAGCATGCGGACAATCCCGTCCACTGGTGGGAGTGGGAGCCCGCCGCGCTGGCCGAAGCGCGTGCCCGCGATGTGCCGATCCTGCTGTCGGTCGGCTACGCCTCCTGCCACTGGTGTCACGTCATGGCGCACGAGTCCTTCGAGGACCCGCAAACCGCGGCGCTGATGAACGAGCACTTCGTGTGTGTGAAGGTCGACCGGGAGGAACGCCCGGACATCGACGCGGTGTACATGAACGCCACCGTCGCCATGACCGGCCAGGGCGGCTGGCCGATGACCTGCTTCCTCAACCCGGCGGGCGAGCCGTTCTACTGCGGCACCTACTACCCGAAGACCGCGCGCGGCGGCATGCCCTCGTTCACCCAGCTGCTCACCGCGGTCGCCGACACCTGGCGCAACCGGCGCGAGGAGGTCGACATGGCCTCGGCGCAGGTGGCCGAGGCGCTGCGCGCGCAGAGTTCCGGCCTGCCCGAGGGCGAGCCGGCGATCGGACCCGACCTGCTCGACCACGCGGTCGCCGCCGTGCTGGCCGAGGAGGACGCCGAGCACGGCGGCTTCGGCGGCGCCCCCAAGTTCCCGCCATCGGCACTGCTGGAGGGGCTGCTGCGCGGCTGGGAGCGCACCGGCGATCCGGCCGTGTACGGGGTGGTCACGCGCACCGCGGAGGCCATGGCGCGCGGGGGCATCTACGACCAGCTCGGTGGCGGCTTCGCACGCTACGCGGTGGACGCGGCCTGGGTGGTGCCGCACTTCGAGAAGATGCTCTACGACAACGCCCAGCTGCTGCGCGCCTACGCCCACCTCGCGCGCCGCACCGACTCCGCCGAGGCGAGCCTGCCCGCCCGCGTCGCCCGCGAGACCGCCCGATTCCTCCTCGACGACCTCGGCACCGAACACGGCGGCCTGGCCTCCGCGCTGGACGCCGACACCCACCTCGAACCGGGCGGTCCCGGCGTGGAGGGCGCCACCTACGTGTGGACCCCCGCCGAACTGGTCGCCGAACTCGGCCCCATCGACGGCGCGTGGGCGGCCGAGGTGTTCGGTGTGAGCACCGGCGGCAATTTCGAGCAGGGCACCTCGGTGCTCACCCGCTACACCGATCCCGAGGACACCGAGCGCCTGGCACGGGTGCGGGCGAGCCTGCGGGCCGCCCGCGCGCGCCGCCCCCAGCCCGCCCGCGACGACAAGGTGGTCACCGCCTGGAACGGCATGGCGATCACCGCGCTCGCCGAGGGCGGCGCCGCGCTCGGCGAACCCGCGTGGATCGAGGCCGCCGCGACGTGCGCGCGTTTCCTGCTCGCCGAGCACGTCCACGACGGCCGCGTACGGCGCGCCTCGCTCGGCGGCAGCGCGGGGGCCGCGCCCGGCGTCCTGGAGGACTACGCCTGGCTGGCCACCGGCCTGCTGGCGTTGCACCAGGTCACCGCCGAGCCGCAGTGGCTCGACCACGCCCAGCGCATCCTCGACAGCGCCCTGCGCCATTTCGCCGACCCGGACTCGCCCGGCAGCTGGTTCGACACCGCCGACGACGCCGAGGCCCTGGTGGCGCGCCCCCGCGATCCCATCGACGGCGCCACCCCGGCGGGCGCCTCCTCGCTGGCCGAGGCCCTGCTCACGGCGTCCGCCCTGACCGATCCCGCGCGCGCCGCCGGTTACCGGGAGGCCGCCGAGCTGACCTTGCGCCGCGGCGCGCTCGTCCTTGCCCGCGCGCCGCGTTCGGCGGGGCAG
>NZ_JARWRU010001301.1 GCF_029867845.1 Nocardia farcinica
CCGGTGTAGTCGTCACGGATGTCGAGGCCGAGGCCACCGCGACGAGCGCCGCGGCTCGTCTTGTCGGTGTGCACGAATTCGTAACGGCCACCGGACATCCGGCGCAGCCGGATGGAGCCGGACAGCGCGACCTCCTCGAGCCGCGCGGCGAGCACGTAGGAGCGCAGGGACATGCTGCGGTTGTTCTCCCCGCGCCCGGCGACCACGTCGGCGAGGCGGTCGAGTTCGTCGAAGGCGCGCTTGCGCGGGGCCAGACGCTCGACCTCGCTCCACAGCTGGGTGCCGAGTTCCTCCAGCGCCTGCACGCGGCGATACGCCTCGGCGCGGGCGGCGATCGCGACATTGACGCGCTGCTGGGCTTCCTCGACGGCCCGCTGCGCGGCGGGCAGGTCGCCCGGCGCGGACTCGGCGGCGGCGCGGATCTCCGGCTCGGCCAGCACGGCTTCGGCGGCGGCCCGCGCACGGTCGGCGGCCACCAGTTCGGCTTCGATCTCGTTCTGGCGCTGCGGGGTTCGCGCGACCTGTTTGACCACGGCGGCGTAGGCGCTGATCCGGGCGACGTGGTCGGCCTCGGCGGGCACGGCGGAAGCCGGCTGGAAACCCTGTGCCAGCGCGCGGGTTTCGACGCGCTCCGCGGCGGCGGTGACCTGGTCGAGGGCGGTGCGGGCGGCCGAGCGGTGCCGGGCGAGTTCGGTGGCCGCGGCGACCAGGGCGTCCAGGCGGGCGCGGCGGTCCGCGACGGTGCGGTCGGCGCCCGCCACCTCGCGCTGACGCGCCTCGATCTCGGCCAACCGGGCTTCGCCCGCGGCGACGGTGGTGCGGATCTCGCCGCGGCGCACCTGGGTGGCACGCAGTTCGTCATGGTGGCGGGTCTGTTCGCCGCGCAGGCCGGTGAGTTCCGCCGCCGCGGTGTCGAAAACACTCGCGGCGTCGGTGGCGTCCTCGTAGCGGGCGGTGGCCGAGCGGAGGGCGGCCGCGAGTTCGACCGGATCGGCGTCGCCGCCGCGGGCGAGCAGGCCCTCGATCTCCTTCTCCAGTTCCGCCACCCGGACACCGATCCCGTCGCGCCGCCGCTCGGCGGCCCGCTCGGCCTCGGCGGCTGCCTCCTCGGCGTCAACCGACACCGCGTCCACGCCGCTCTCGGCGGGCTCGGGATGCTCGACCGATCCGCACACCGCGCACGGCTTCCCGGTGACCAGCGCGCTCGCCAGCTCGGCCGCCATGCCCGCCAGCCTGCGTTCGCGCAGGGTGAGCACCCGCTCGCGGGCGTCGTTGTGGGCGGAGCGGGCGTTCTCGAACTCCACCCGGGCGGCGTCCAGATCGCCGCGGCGGCGGACCAGCTCGGCGGCCGCGCTCGCCGCGGTGCGCAGGCGCTCGCACTCCGAGGCCAGGGCGGGCAGCGCGGCCTTCGCCTCCCCCGACTCGCGCGACCGCAGCTCGGCCGCCGCGATCGCGGCGGGCAGTTCTTCGAGGCGCTGGGTCAGTTGCTGTTCGCGGCGGGCCAGCCGGGCGTCCTCGGCGCGCAGGGCGTCCAGGTCACGAGCCGTCTTCGCGGCGGATCGCGCCTCGACGATGGCGGTGTCGAGCGAGCCGGAGCGCTCGCTCCACGCCCGGATCGCGCCTTACAGATCGGCGTCCGCACGCAGCCGAGGGGTCAGCACCCGTCCGGTCGCGGCGGCCGGTCCACCGGACCGGTGTCCCGCGAGGGCATCCCCGCCGGATTCTCCGGTGTCGGACTGCGCGCCGGATGCCTCGGTGACCAGCAGGTCGAGGCGCAGGTCGGCGGCCTCGGAGACGGCCAGTGCGGCGGCAAGGCGATCCGCGGACTCGCGGGCGGCCGTCTCGCGCCTGCGCGCGTCGAGCACGATCTCGCGGGCCTCGTCGATGGCCTCGATGACCGGCTGTGCCCGGCGGGCGGTGTCGAGTTCGGCCTGGGCGGCCGCGCGCTGGGCGGCGGTGGACTCGTAGCGGGCGAGTTGTTCGCGGGCGGCGGCCATGCGGCGGCGCAGTTCCTCGCGGGCGCGCAGTTCCTCGGCCTCGGCGCGCAGCCGGGCGCATTCCTGTTCGCGGGCGGTGGCGTCGGCGGTGGTGGCGGCGAGGTCGGCGCTGGCGGTGGCCAGCAGCTGCTGGGACCATTCGACCGAGTCCTCGACGGTGGCGGAGTCGGTGACGGGAAGCCCGGCCGCGCCGCGGATCTGGGCGATCAGTCGTTCGATGCCCTGCTGGGCTTGCGCCAAATCGGCGCGGGCGGCGCGCCGGGGGTGGGGGGGCCACAGTTAGGCGCCACCCAAACCGCGGGGGTCGAACAGCCATTACAGCAACAAATAGCGCACGGCGGTGG
>NZ_JARWRU010001302.1 GCF_029867845.1 Nocardia farcinica
CCGCCAGCGCCCGCGCCGCCCGCCGCCGCATGGCCACCGTCGAGTCGGTCGCCGCGGCGGCCAGCGCCAGCCTGGCCGCGGTGCGCAGCGCCAGCCGGGGATGGCAGGCGTGCTCGGCCAGCGCCGACCCGCGGTGCAGCAACTCCTCACCCTCGGCGATGCGCCCGGCGAGCAGGGCCGCGGTCGCCGCCTGCAGGCTCGCGTAGCAGTCGATGTCGGCATTGCCGGTGGGTGCGGCGGCGGCGAACGGCACCGGCGCCGCGCCGGTGCAGGCGGCCACGTCCACCGCGCGCGCGGCGGTCAGGGTGGTGGTCCAGGTCGCCGGCGCCAGGGACGCGCGCCGGGCGCCGCGCTCGACGGCGAGATCGAGATAGGCGGTGGCATCGGTGAGATCGCCGTGCACGAGGGCGTCGAGCACGCGCAGCGCCCACAGGTAGGGATCGTCCATGAGGTCGACCGCGGTGCGGGTCAACTCGTCGAACAGCGCGCCGCCATCGCCGTCGAGCACCATGGTCAGCCCCGCGGTGACCACGAAATCCAGCAGCTCGCGGCGATCGCCGGCCGCGCACAGATGGCTCAGCGCCTCGGGCAGGTGCCCGGCGGCCTGCAACCAGCGCGCGGCGTGCGCGTGCAACTCGGTCACGCGGTCGGCGCCGAGCCGGTCGGCCTCGGCGCGGAAGCAGGCGCGCAACAGCGGATGGTGCCGGATCCACACGTCGGTGCCACGCGCGCTGCGCTGCAACGGGAAACCGAGCCGGTCGAGCTCGTCGAGACAGTGGCCGGCGCCGCCGCCGGCCAGCTCGTCGGCCAGCTTCTCGGTGAAGGCGGCGGGCACGCCGGTGACGGTCAGGAACTCGCGCAACGCGGGCGGCAGGTCTGCGAGCACCTCGGCGGCCAGATACGCGGCCACCGCCTGCGGGGGGCGCTCGAGCAGCACCGGTGAGCCCAGTTCCTCGGGGTGGGTGGCCAGGTGCACCGCCATGACGCGCACCAGCGCGGCCCAGCCCTTGGTCAGCGAGTCGACGGTGGCCAGGCCCGCGTCGTCGAGGCGCACGCCGTGCTCGCCGCACAGTCGCGCCGATTCGCCCGCGGTGAAGGCCAGCTCCGCGGCGCCGAGGCGGGCCAGACGCGCGCGCAGTTCGAGCAGATGCCAGCGGATCGGGGGATCGTGGCGGGCGCAGACGATCACCGCCGCGCTCGCGGGCGTGTCCAGCAGCAGGCGCTCGAAGGCGGCGGTGGCCTCGGGATCGGTCAGCAGGTGGGCGTCGTCGACCACGAGCACGCCCTCGCCGGGGACCTCCGGCGGCAGGCAGGCGGGCCCGGTGACGCGAAACCAGTGCACGGCCAGGCCGGGACGGTGGGCGGCCCAGTCGGCCGCCAGCACGGTCTTGCCCGAACCGGCGGGCGCGCTGACGAGCAGCACCCGGCCGTTGCCGCAACCGCCGTTCTCCGCGAGCACAGCGGCATCGACAGCGTCGAACAGCAACGGTCTGGCGATCGGCGTGAACGAGGGCTCGGGCGCCCTCGGGAACCCGGATCGACCGGGGTGGTGCGAAGTGCTCACAGCGCCCTGCCTTTTCGGTGCTTTCGTGCCATCCCGGCTGTCCTGCCACGACGCGAAAAAACTCGATCCACCACAACACGCGCTCAGAAGGCCGAATTTACCGGACCGATGCGTGTTTCCCGTTCGTGCCCGCTGTTCTTGTTATTCAAATTTCACCGCTACCGTCCGGCAGCGTCCGTGTCACCGATTTCTTTTCGGTCAGAAGAATTGCCGGACGTGCTGTCGCCGGTCGCGGTGTGCTCGTCGTATGCTGCTGCGTTGTCCGTGCTGTCTCGCCGTCTCGCTGTCTACGCTGTCTCGCTCGTCGAAAGCGCTGTCTCGTGGTTCGCGCCGGCGGTGTCGTCCCGTCGGCGGTGTCGTCTCGTCGGCTGTGCCGGTGGTGTCGTCTCGTCGGCTGTGCCGGCGCTGCTGCTGTTCGCTCCAGAACCGGTAGAGAGAGGTCAGGTACGTGATGAGGTTCCTACATTCGTCCCATCGGGCGGGTCGTCTCGCCGCCGGACTCGGGGTCGCCGCCGCGGCCGCGCTGTCCACCGGCATCGCGGGCATCGGGGCCGCCACGGCCGAACCGCTGTGGCCCGGCGGTCCCGACATCCCCGGCGTGCCCGCCATCATCAAGCCGCCGCCCGCCCCGTGCTCGAACCTGGCGCGCGCCTGCATGCGGCTGACCACCAACGAGGCGTGGCTGATGGACGACGGCCGCACCGTCTACGGCCCCACGCCCATCTCGCACGGCATGCCCGGCTACGAGACCCCGCCCGGCGTGTTCGCGGTCTCGTTCATGAAGCCGTTCCACTGGAGCACCATGCACAACGCCCCGATGGAGTACGCGATCTTCTTCAACGGTGACATCGCCTTCCACGTCGGACCGGTGGACAAGCAGTCGCACGGCTGCGTGCGGATGACGCCGGAGGGCGCCAAGGCGTTCTTCGACTACCTGAAACCCGGCGACCGCGTGGAAGTGGTCGTCTAGCCCCGGCGGCTCAGCCGGTGGCGGTCGCCGTGGTCGGGAAGAACCGGTAGACGGAATTCCAGGTCTCGGTGTTGGTCGGATCCGGGCCGGGACCGGGCGGCTGCGGCGCGACCGCGGGCAGCACCCGCGGGCTCGGCCGCAGCGGCGGCTCCTCCCGCCAGTACGGCGCCGCCGCCTCCAGGGCCAGACCGATGTCGAGCAGATCCGCCTCGGCCCACGGCATGCCGCCGAGCTGCACGCCGAAGGGCATGCCGGTCACCGCCGAGCGGCCGGCGGGCAGCGCGATGGCGGGCGCGCCGGTGTAGTTGGCCCAGGCCACCGGCACCAGGTCGGCGTCGAGCAGCGACATGGCGGCGGCGGTGGCGCGCGGCGTGCCGTCGCGGGCCGCGCCCGGCAGCACGACGGCATCCAGACCGTGCTCGGCGAACAGGCGGTTGTAGTCGCGCTGGTACTGCTCACGGGCCCGCTCGAAGGCCTGGTACTCGGTGAACGGCGCGGCCAGCGCCGCCAGGCCCATGCCGACCACCGGCAGGCTGCTCGGGCGCAGCTCGGTGAGCCGGTCCAGCCACTGCCGGTGGTAGGAGCCCAGTTCCCTGGCCCCGCCGGTGGCCAGCACCTCGGGTTCGGCGGGCAGCCGCACGTCGCGCAGCTCGCCGCCCAGCTCGGTGATCAGCGCCAGGTACTCGCCGAACAACCTGCCCAGCTCGGCCGGCATGTCGACGGCGACCACGCCGAACACCTTGCCGGCCAACGGTTTCAGGGCGGGGCGTGGCGCGAGCGGATAGAGCGGGGCCGGGGGCGGTGCGGCCGTGGTCGCCGGATCGTGCCCGTCCGGCCCGGCCATGAACGACAGCAGCAGCGCGGCGTCGGCGAGGCTGCGGCCCATCGGCGCCGGATGGTCCCGCGTCCACATCACCGGGATGATGCCGTAGGTGCTGCACCGGCCGTAGGTCGGTTTGATCGAGCTGATCCCGCAGCGCGAGGCGGGCAGGCGCACCGAGCCGCCGGTGTCGGTGCCGAGCGCCAGCGGGGCGAACCTGGCCGCCAGCACCGCGGCGCTGCCGCCGGAGGAGCCGCCGACGGTGTCGGCGATGTTCCACGGATTGCCGACCTGCGGGGTGGCGGTGAGCAGCGCGAACTCGTCCAGACGCGCGTGGCCCATGAGGATCGCGCCGTTGTCGCGCAGCTTGCGGCAGACGGTCGCGTCGCCCGAGGCGATGTTGTGTTCGAGGATGCGGCTGTCGGCGGTCAGCGGCAGCCCCTCCAGCGCGTACAGGTCCTTGACGCCGACCGGCAGTCCGCACAGCAGCGGCGCGTTCCCGGCCGCCAGCCGGGTCGCGGCGGCCTCGGCCTGGGCATGGGCCGTCTCCGGGTAGACGTGCACCCAGGAGTTGATCTCGCCGTCGTGTTCGGCGCTGCGCCGCAGGCAGGCGTCCAGCAGTTCCCTGGGGTGCAGCGCGCGTGAACGCAACAGGCTGACCGCCTCCAGTGCCGACAGCAGCGCCGGGTCGGTCGCGGTGATCGAGCCCGGATCGGGGAGCACGGGCGAGCGTCTCGGCACCGCGGCGGCGGGCGCCGGGCCGGACAGGGCGCTCGGGCGGAACAGGGTGGTCGCGCTCGCGGCGACCCCCGCGGTGCGCAGCAGCGCGCGGCGCGAGAACGAACGCGGCGGTGTTTGCGTGAACGGCGGTGTTTGCGTGAACGACGGTGGTTGCGTGAACGGCGGTGCTTGCGTGAACGACGGTGGCACTGAACCCCCTGATCCATCCGGTGACGAGTGCTCCCGGCGGTCGGCCGGGGTGCGCAGAACCTGTCGGGACACGTCGTCGGGTCGCAGATTCGATGCGGCTGGAACTGTTCCGATTGAAAACGCTTGTAGCCTAGGGCTTTCCGAGCGGGTTCGCGCGCCGGGGCGCGCCGATGGCCGCCGCCGCTGTGGGCGGATCCGCTCCGGGCAGCACGGGGCGCGCGCGGCGGTCGCGCCGGTGCACGGTGGAGTCATGGCTCACGACGACAAGACCCCGCTGTTCGACTGGCGGGCCAGAGCACAACTGCTCGCCCGCCGCATCCTGGTCCTCGACGGACCGCTCGACGACGACAACGGCACCCTGCTGGCCACCCAGCTGCTCACGCTGGCGGCCGAGAACGACACCGCGCCCATCGCGCTGTGGATCCACTCGCCCGGCGGGTCGGTGCCCGCCATGCTCGCCATCCGCGACGTCATGCGGCTGGTGCCATGCGAGGTGTCCACCCTGGCGCTCGGGCTGGCGTGCAGCGCCGGGCAGTTCCTGCTCTCGGCGGGCACCCCCGGCCGCCGTTACGCCCTGCCGCACGCGCGCATCCTCATGCACCAGGGCTCGGCGGGGATCGGCGGCACGGCCGTCGATGTGGAGGTGCAGGCCAGTGACCTGCGGCATACCGTCGAGACGGTGCTCGGCCTGATCGCCGTCGACACCGGACAGCCCTACGAGCGGATCTACGAGGATTCCCTGCACGACCGCTGGTTCACCGCCGGGCAGGCGGCCGAGTACGGATTCGTCGACCACATCGTCGACGACTTCGACCAGGTCGTTCCGTTCCGTCGTCGAGCGGGTATCGCGATATGAGCACCTACACCATCCCCAACGTCATCGCCGCGCATCCACGCGGTGGCGAGCGGATCACCGACATCTACTCACATCTGCTCGCCGAGCGGATCGTCTATCTGGGCACCCCGATCGACTCCGGGGTCGCCAACGCGCTGATCGCGCAACTACTGCACCTGGAGTCGGAGAACCAGGACCGCGCGATCGAGTTCTACATCAACTGCGAGGGGGGCGACCTGCCGTCGATGCTGGCCGTCTACGACACCATGCAGCACATCGGGGCCCCCGTGCACACCACCTGCGTGGGTCAGGCTATCGCAGTGGGCGCGGTGCTCCTCGCCGGAGGTGAGCCGGGGCAGCGCGCCATCCTCCCGCACGGGCGCGTGGTGCTGCACCAGCCCGCCGCCCGGGGCCAAGGACCCATCCCCGATCTGATCCTGCAGGCCGACGAGCTGGTCAGGATGCGCTCGGAGATCGAGGACATCCTGTCCGCGCACACCGGTCAGCCGGTCGGGCGGCTGCGTGAGGACACCGACCGGGACCGGGTGTTCACCGCGCGGGCGGCGCTGGACTACGGGCTGGTGGACACCGTGCTCAGCCCGCGAGGATGAGGGCAGGCCGCGCTCCGGCCGGGGCGACGGCACGGCCGAGCGCGAGCCGGGCGCACGAGGTCGCGGGACGACCGGCGCGGCGCGCGGGGGCGGCGGTGGGCCGCTGCCGGGAGCGCAGATCGTCGGCGATACCGACGGTCAGCCCGATCAGGGTGATCCCGAGCGCGCCAGCGACCGCCGCGATCATCTCGCTGGAGGGTTCCTTGCGGCCGCGCTCCACCTCGGAGAGGTACTGCGGGGAGATCCCGGCGCGCCGGGCGGTCTCGACCAGCGTGGCGCCCTGTTCCAGGCGCAGGGCGCGCAGACGTTCGCCGAGCACCTCCCGCCACAGGGGCTCCGGGGCGTGAGGTGGCCTGCGCTCGTCC
>NZ_JARWRU010001303.1 GCF_029867845.1 Nocardia farcinica
CCCCCCCCCCCCCCCCCCCCCCCCGCTGTTCCCGGCCGCTGTTCCCGGCGTTTTCGGGGGCGGTGGCCGGGTAGGCGTCGGGCAGGCCGGTCGGACCGGATGCGGCCGTACACCCGGAGGAGTCAGGCATGAAAGCGGTGACATGGCAGGGCAGGCGCAAGATCTCCGTCGAGGACGTGCCCGACCCGAAGATCGAGGAGCCCACCGACGCCATCGTGCGGATCACCTCCACCGCCATCTGCGGCTCGGACCTGCATCTGTACGAGGTGCTCGGGCCCTACATGCGCGCCGGTGACGTGCTCGGGCACGAGCCGATGGGCATCGTCGAGGAGATCGGCGGCGACGTGCGGAATCTGCGGGTGGGCGACCGGGTGGTGATCCCGTTCCAGATCAGCTGCGGCAGTTGCGTCATGTGCTCGACCGGGCTGATGACCCAGTGCGAGACCACGCAGGTCCGCGAGCACGGCAGCGGCGCGGCGCTTTTCGGCTATTCCGAGCTCTACGGCAGTGTGCCGGGCGGGCAGGCGCAGTACCTGCGGGTGCCGCACGCCGACTTCACCCACATCAAGGTGCCCGCCGAGGCCGGCGACCAGCGCTATCTGTACCTGTCGGACGTGCTGCCCACCGCCTGGCAGGCGGTGGAGTACGCCGCGATTCCCGAGGGCGGGTCGGTCACCGTGCTCGGCCTCGGCCCGATCGGCGACATGGCCTGCCGGGTGGCCGCGCACCGGGGGCACCGGGTGATCGGGGTGGATCTGGTGCCGGAGCGGCTGGCGCGGGTGGCGGCCCGCGGCGTCGAGGTGGTCGACCTGTCGGCCGTGGACGGCTCGCTGGGCGATGTGATCCGCGCGCAGACCGCGGGCCGCGGCACCGACGCGGTGATCGACGCGGTCGGCATGGAGGCGCACGGCTCGCCCGCGGGCGCGCTGGCGCATCGGTCGGCGGCGCTGCTGCCGGATTCGGTCGCGCAGAAAGTGATGGACACCGCGGGCATCGACCGGATGGCGGCCCTCGACGACGCCATCGACATCGTGGGGCGCGGCGGCACGCTCTCGCTGGTCGGCGTGTACGGCGGTATGGCCGACCCGCTGCCGATGAGGACACTTTTCGACAAACAGATCCAGCTGCGGATGGGCCAGGCCAATGTGAAGCGCTGGGCCCCGGACATCCTGCCGCTGCTCGGCGACGACGACCCGCTCGGCGTGGACTCCTTCGCCACCCACCGGCTCCCGCTGTCCGAGGCGCCGCGGGCCTACGAGATCTTCCAGCAGAAACAGGACGGCGCGGTCAAGATCGTGCTCGACCCAACAGCCTGATAGCTGTGGGACGCTGACCTCGTGGCATACGCGCGTGCGCTCGCCGCGATCTGCGCCGGGGGTGCGCCGAGCGCGATCCAGGAGTCGGCGAACTCGGCGGCGCGTCGCCGGGCGCGCCTCCCGTCCCCGGCGACCAGCACGGGCGGGACCGTGGCGCCGGGGGAGATGGCCACTTCGGTGCTGTCCGGCAGGACCGTGGCGCGGCCCGCGATCAGATCCGGCAACACCCGCAAAGCGGCGTCGGTGTCCTTCCCGCGACCGGCGAAGGACGCGCCCGCCGCGCCAGCCGAGATCGCCGTGCGCCGGGTTGCCGGTGCCGATACCGAGCAGCAGCCGGTCGCCGGAGACGTATTGCAGGCTCGCGATCTGCTTGGCGGCCCAGACGACCGGGCGCAGGGCGAGCAACAGGACGCCGTAGCCGATGCGGATGCGGTCGGTCACCGCGGCGGCGGTCGCGAGGGTGACGGTGCTGTCGAGGATCGGCGCACTGGCCACGAGATGGTCTGTGGACCACACCGATTCGAGACCGGCCTGCTCGGCGAAGCGGGCACTGGCGCGGATGTCACCGAGTATCGGCTGCGCCGGGTCGGGGGTCGAGGTGGGCAGGATGACGCCGATGTGCACGAGAACTCCTGGAAAACGGTGCGGGGGCAGGTCCGCCGAACAACTCCGCGTCGCCCGGATCTGTTCCGGGCACCCGGGTGACCATGTGCGCGAATCCCGCACCGCCGC
Organism: Nocardia farcinica; assembly: GCF_029867845.1. Lineage (GTDB taxonomy): Bacteria > Actinomycetota > Actinomycetes > Mycobacteriales > Mycobacteriaceae > Nocardia > Nocardia farcinica_A. Next base: position 2,049 of record NZ_JARWRU010001303.1, read on the forward strand.
TGTGAGATCGCACAACGGCGGCGATCCGTGACGTTCCGGGCCACCCTCGGCGAAACGTCCTCTCGATGCCCCCTTCGGAGGACGCCTCTCATAGCTGAGCAGCATGGTTGCCGATCGCCTCTTCCGATGGTGGACATCGGTGCGCTGCCGCGCCGAGTCGCGACATGCGGAGCGATGGTTACTTCCTGGAATTCGGTCCTACTTCTTGTAATAGTCTCCGCGAAATAAACAGCGCTCACCTCGCTAATCGGATGCCGGAAGTGTGCCAGCGGCCCGGTTCCGCGCCCGTCGGCGGCCGGTGATGTGACCCAACGCTCGGCGCGCCTCCGTCATCGGCCGCGCCGATGCGGTCATCATCGGCGACATGAAGTTGCCGGCGCTGTTGTCGAAGAACACCGAAACGCTGCCCGGCCGCACCGGGACAGCCCGGGTGGATCGCAACACCCGGCGCCTGCTGCGGCGCGTTGGACCGGGGGACATCGCCGTCCTCGACGAGATGGATCTGGACCGCATCACCGCCGACCGGCTGATCGAGGCGGGCGTCGTGGCGGTCGTCAACACCTCGCCCTCGATCTCGGGGCGCTATCCGAATCTCGGGCCGGAGGTGCTGGTGGCCAACGGCGTGCTGCTGATGGACACCGTCAGCTCCGACGCCTTCACCAAGATCAAGGACGGCAGCAAGGTCCGCATCCACGAGGGTGTCGTCTACGCCGACCGGTTGACCAAGAAGGAACCCGAGGCGCTGGTCGAGGGCATCGAGCTGACCGAGGACGACATCGTCGAGCGCATGATCGACGCGCGCAACGGCCTGGCCGACCACCTGGAGGCCTTCGCGGGCAACACCATCGAGTTCGTCCGCACCGAGAGCGCGCTGCTCATCGACGGCATCGGCGTGCCCGAACTCGAACTGGAGATGAAACAGCGCCACGTGGTCGTGGTCGCCGACGGCCCCGACCACGCCGACGATCTCAAGCGGCTCAAGCCGTTCATCAAGGAGTACGCGCCGATCATGGTCGGCGTCGGCCGTGGCGCGGACACCCTGGCCAAACAGGGTTATCGGCCGGACCTCATCGTCGGCGACCCCGAGGAGATCACCTCGGCCACCCTCAAGTGCGGCGCGGAGGTGATCCTGCCCGCCGACACCGACGGCCACGCCAAAGGGCTCGAGCGCATCCAGGACCTCGGCATCGGCGCCACCACCTTCCCCTCCTCCGGCGCGCCCGCCGACCTGGCGCTGCTGCTGGCCGAGCACCACGGGGCGGCACTGATCGTCACCGCGGGCGCGGCCGCCTCCCTCGACGACTTCTTCGACCGGGGCCGCCGCGACAGCAATCCGGCCACCTTCCTGACCAGGCTCAAGGTCGGCACCAAGCTCATGGACGCCAAGGCCGTGGCCACCCTGTACCGCAACCGGGTGTCCGGGGTCGCGGTGGCGATGGTGGTGCTGGCCGCGCTGATCGCGGTGATCGTGGTGTTGCTGGCCTCCAACAGCGGCACCGACGTGCTCGACTGGGGCATCGACACCTGGAACCGTTTCGCGCGCTGGTGCCAGGGCCTGTTCGACTCGGGCACGAGCTAGCCGGGGACCGCGATGATCTCGCTGCGTCAGCACGCCGTCTCCATCGCCGCGATCTTCCTCGCCCTCGCGATCGGGGTGGTGCTTGGTTCGCAGACCCTGGCCGCCGATCTGCTCTCCGGTCTGCGCTCGGACAAGGCCGCCTTGCGCGAACAGGTCGACGACCTCACCGAGCGCAACCAGCGGCTCACCGAGCAGGCCGACGCGGCGGACCGGTTCATCGCCGGTTCGGCCGGACGCATCCTCGGTGGGGTGCTGGCGGACCGTTCGGTGATCGTGTTCACCACCCCCGACGCCGATCCGGCGGATGTGGAGGCGGTGGGCAACGGCCTGGCCATCGCCGGGGCCTCCGTGACCGGACGGATCGCGCTCGAAGACGCCTTCCTCGACGCCGCCGAGGGCGACCGCCTGCGCACCGCGCTCACCAACACCATCCCCGCGGGCGCCCAGCTGCGCACCGGCGGCGTCGACCAGGGCAGCCTGGCCCGCGGCCGGCGCGGCCGCGCGCTGCTGCTAGCCCCCGCCCCCCGCCCCGCGCGCCCCGCCCCCCCCGGACTGGGCCGCGGGCGGGAGTCC
>NZ_JARWRU010001304.1 GCF_029867845.1 Nocardia farcinica
CCCCCCCCCCCCCCCCCGCCCGCCCCCCCCCCCCGCCGGGGCCCCCCCCCCCCGGCCTTTCCGGGGCGTGCCGGAGTCCGGTTCGGGCGTGGTGACCGGGCCGGGTGGCGGCCTCCGACTCGGCTCGGGCCGTGGCGGGAAGGCCGACTCGGCTCAGGCCGTGGCGGGAAGGCGCAGGCGTTCGGCGAGTTCGTTGAAGATGTAGAAATTCGGGATGTCGCCGACCGGGCAGAGGGAAATCCAGGTGCCGTCGTACTTGATGCGCACCAGTCCGCTACGGGCGTCGATGAGCTGGATGTTGTCCCAGGAATAGGGTTTTCCGTCGTGGACGAGCGCGTCGAGGTTCAATCCGATCGCGCCGAATTGCGCGGTGTCGCCTTCGTCGATGGTGGCGACCGCGCGCGGCAATTGGGTGGCGGTCACCGCGGATTGAATGGCGCGGGCCCAATCCCGGCCCTCGACGAAAGTGTGTTCGTCGAAACGGGCGCTGGAACCGTCGGGACCGGAGACCTCGAGCGCGTATTCCACCAGCGCGGTGGACTGGAACGGAATGGCCTGCTGGCGCACCTGCACGGTGTCCCAGCGGAATCCGGCAACCCGCTCGCCCTTGCGGTAGACGGTCATGCCGTGGTCGAACAGGTCGAGGCGGGCGGCGCGATTGCGGTTGTTGAGGTGACCGCGATACAGCGCCAGGCCCGCGGGGATCAGCGCGACCACCGCGACCGCGACGCCGCCGCCGACCGCGCCGACGGCGGCGGTCATGATCGCGACCGCGCCGAGGCACGCGGCGATGATTCCGCAACCGCGCACGAAGGTGTCGCTGATGGGGGCGGCGAGAAATGTCTGCCGGTGCGCGCCGAGGGCGAGATATTCGGCCATCAGATGCACGAGCTGCGTCAACGACACTGTGCGCCGAACATCGGTTCCGTCCGCACCGCCCTCCGGCGTACTCGGAGTGGTCAATCTTTCCTCCATGCGGCGGTCTGCTCCGCGCGAAAGCGTATGTCACCGGCGTCGATACCGCTACCCACGGCACAGTCCGCTGTCACGCGAGCAGAAAGGACACCAGGAATCCGGCGGCGGTGGCCATTCCGATCCACCAGCCGCCCTCGCGATAGGCCTCCGGCATGAGCGAGTCGGCGAGCACCGCGATGGTCGCGCCGCCCGCGAAGGCCTGCACCGTGGCCACGTGCGTGTCGGTGAGTTCCTCCGAGAGCACGTGACCCAGCACCGTCACCGCCACCAGCACGGCGGTGATCGCCGCCCACAGCCCCAGCAGCGCCGCCGTGGGGGCTTTCGAGCGTTCCCGCATGAGCGCGGCACCGCTGATCGCCTCGGGCACATTGCCGATCGCGATGGCCACCAACAGCGCGATCCCCGCCCCGCCGCCGAGCGAGACGCCGAGTGCGCTGCTCTCCGGCACTCCGTCGAGCACGACGCCGAGTAACAGCGCCCAGCCGATCGCGCGGGAGCCGAGCCTGGCCTCGACGAGATGGTCGGCCAGCACATAGAAGCCCGCGCCGAGCAACAGGGCAGTGCCGGCGACGAGCACGCCTGCGCGGAGGAAGGCGGGCTCGAACAACTCGAGGGACACCGCGGCGATCATGGAGCCCGACCCGAAGGCCATCAGCGCGCCGAGGAC
>NZ_JARWRU010001305.1 GCF_029867845.1 Nocardia farcinica
TAAGGCCTCGCCGCGATCGAAGGCGGCGCCGCGATCACGGACGGCGGCGAGTTCCTCGGCCAGCTGGGTGTCGGTGCCGATGCTCTGCGCGGTGCGGCGTACCAGTTCGCCGGACGCGGTGTGCTCGAGCTTGCCGATCACCGCCGGATCGCGGGTGGATTCGCTGACGGCCAGTTGCGCCTTGCCGACGGCGGTCAGATGTGCGGGCACCCGCTGCCCGACCGCGGTCGGCGTCGGCCCGGAGGCGCGGCCGTTGACCTTGGCCAGGTAGACGGTGTCACCGCGATCGACGACCGCCAGCTGGATGGTGAGGCCGGTCTGGTGGGCGAAGGCCTGCATGACCGGCCGCGCACCCTGTAGCAACCGGTTCTGGTTGAGCGCCGCCTGGCCCATCTCGTAGGCCTTGACGCCGAGTTCGTAGGTCTGTTCGGGGGAGCGCGCGAGCCAGCCGGTGCTCGCCAGCTGCTCGAGCAGCCGGTGCACCGAGGAGCGGGGCAGGCCCGTCCGCGCCGTCACCTGGGCCAGCGTCAGCGGCCCGGCGCCATTGAAGGTTTCCAGCACCAGCGAGATGCGTTCGACGACCGAGACCGGCACGCCGGGCGGGCTTGATGTTCTCACTCGACCTCCCAAACCGTCACATCGCTGTGACGCGAGTCACGGTACTACCTGTTGTGCGCGCGCCTCAACCGGGCCCTGCCCGCCTGGCCACGAGGATCGCACGAGACGGCGGTCACACCCAGAGGGGTTCCCGATCAGCGAGACGAACCGGTCCACTCCCGCCGAGGCGACCCTAGCCTTCCGTGGGCTTCGATCCGGCCCGGACCGGGGTGCGCATGCTCGACCATCACCAGGAGGGTGGATGTCCACGGATACGCGTACGGCATCGGATGCCGATCCGACGGCGGGGGAGCCGTCGCCTGTCCCGCCGTCGCCGGGGTATCAGGTCAGGGTGGCCGAAGTCGTCGACGAGACCGCCGACGCGCGGTCGTTCGTGCTGGAGTCCACCGACGCGTGGCCCGGCTATCTGCCCGGCCAGTTCCTCACCGTGCGGATTCCCGACGCCGACGCGGGCGGCGCCCGCTGCTACTCGCTGGCCAGTTCGCCGCACGCCGACCCGGCGATGAAGTTCACGGTCAAACGTGTGCCCGGCGGTCGCGGGTCCAACTGGCTGTGCGACACCGTGTGCGCCGGCGACGAACTCGAGGTCCTGCCGCCCGCGGGGGTGTTCACGCCTGCCTCGCTCGACGAGCCGGTGGTGTTGGTGGCGGGCGGCAGCGGGATCACCCCGGTGATCTCCATCGCCAAGTCCGTGCTGTCCGGCGGCGCGGGCGATGTCGTGCTCGTCTACGCCAACCGCGACCAGGACTCGGTGATCTTCGCCGACGAACTGCGCGAACTCGAGGCCCGCTTCCCCGATCGCCTGGCCGTGGTGCACATCCTGGAATCAGTGCAGGGTTATCCGACGCGGCGCACCCTGTCACTGCTGCTGCGCCCGTTCGCCGACCGCGACGCCTACATCTGCGGACCCGAGCCGCTGATGGACCTGGCCGCGTCGGTGTGCCGGAGCGAGGGCTTCGCGCCGGGACGCGTGCACACCGAGCGCTTCCTGTCGCTGCACAGCGATCCGTTCGCCGCGGGCGCCCCGCCCGCCGCCGACGCCGAGATCGCCTGCCGAGTGCGGGTGCGCATCGACGGCGCCGACCACGAGGTGGGGTGGCAGGCCGGGCGCACCCTGCTGGACGCCCTGCTCGCCGCGGGCGTGCAAGCTCCCTACTCGTGCCGGGAGGGTGCGTGCAGCGCCTGCGTCTGCACCCTGACCGAGGGACGAGTCACCTTGGCCCGCAACGATGTACTGACCGACGACGACCTCGCCGACGGCTACATCCTGGCCTGTCAGGCCGAGCCGGTCGACGAACGGATCGTCGTCGAATACTGACTCCTCCGGCCGCTGTCCCATTCAGCAGGAGACGCACATCACACCGGCCGCGCCAGCTGTCAAGCTCGTCGCCATCGACCCCGCCCACCTCACAGCCGACATCCCAGCCGACATCACAGCCGTTATCGCAGCCGACATCGCAGCCGCGCTCGCAGCCCATTCGCCCAGGAGGAATCCGTGACTTCCACGCCCGCAACCGGAGACCGGGCCCGCGTCATCGACTCGGGCCTGCCGCCCCAGCGGTACGCCCGCGGGTGGCATTGCCTCGGCCTGGTCCGCGACTTCGCCGACGGCAAGCCGCATCAGGTCTCCGCGTTCGGCACCGAGCTCGTCGTGTTCGCCGGAGAAGACGGGGAGCTCAACGTGCTCAACGCCTTCTGCCCCCACATGGGCGGCAATCTCGCCCACGGCACGATCAAGGGCAACACCATCGCCTGCCCGTTCCACGACTGGCGCTGGCGCGGCGACGGCAAGTGCGCCGAGATCCCCTACGCGCGCCGGGTGCCGCCGCTGGCGCGCACCAAGTCGTGGCCGACCACTCAGGTCAGCGGGCAGCTGTTCGTCTGGCACGACCCGCAGGGCAGCAAGCCGCCCGCCGAACTCGCCATCCCGGAGATCCCGACCTACGGCGATCCCGGCTGGACCGACTGGGTGTGGAACTCGATCCTGGTGGAGAACTCCCACTGCCGCGAGATCGTCGACAACATCGTCGACATGGCGCACTTCTTCTACGTGCACTACGGCATGCCCACCTTCTTCCGCAACGTCTTCGAGGGCCACACCGCCACTCAGGTCATGCGGTCGCGGCCCCGCGCCGACGCGGTGGGCGTCAGCCAGAACACCGTCGACCCGAACATCGAGAGCCGGTCCGACGCCACCTATTACGGCCCCAGCTACATGATCGACAAGTTGTGGAGCGCGCAGTACGCCGAGCGCGAGGAACCCAACATCTACCTGATCAACTGCCACTACCCGATCACCCCGACCTCCTTCCGCCTGCAGTACGGCGTGATCGTGGAGAAGCCGGCGGGCATGGACGACGCGACCGCCGAGGCGATGGCCGCCGCGGTCGGGCGCGGCATCGCCATCGGCTTCGAGCAGGACGTGGAGATCTGGAAGAACAAGGCGCGCATCGACAACCCGCTGTTGTGCGAGGAGGACGGTCCGGTCTACCAGCTGCGCCGCTGGTACGAGCAGTTCTACGTCGACGTCGAGGACATCAAACCCGAGATGACCGCTCGCTTCGAGTTCGAGATCGACACCGAACGCGCTCTGCAGAACTGGCAGGCCGAGGTGGACGCCAACGTGGCCGCCGGACGCAGCGCCATCGCCCCGAACCTCACGGCGGGCAGGCAGGCCTCCGCCGCCTCCTGATCGCCCGCCCTCATCCACGCCACCCGGACCAGGAGTTCCGATGTCCTACACCGTTCTGGACAACATCGTCGCCATCGCCGACGAACTGCGCGCAGGCGCCGAGGAATCCGACGCGCTCGGCCGCCTCAGTGACGGCATGGCCGCGCACCTCAAGCAAGCAGGCCTCATCCGGCTGCTGCAACGCAAGAAATACAACGGCTTCGAGGCCCATCCCAGGGAATTCGCCGAAACCGTGATGAAGACCGCGAGCATCTACGGCTCCGCGGGCTGGATCGGTGGCATCGTCGGCGTGCACCCCTGGCAGCTGGCGTTCGCCGACCCGAAGGTGCAGGACGAGGTGCTCGGCGCCGACAGCGACACCTGGCAGGCCTCGCCCTACATGCCGGGCGGCGTGGCGGTGCCCGTCGACGGCGGCTACGTCATGAACGGCCGCTGGCAGTTCTCCTCCGGCACCGACCACTGCGACTGGATCTTCCTCGGCGCCATGGTCGGCGGCGAGGACGGCAAGCCGCTCATGCCGCCCCAGGGCCTGCACGTCATCCTGCCCCGCTCCGACTACCGCATCGTCGAGGACTCCTGGGACGTGGTCGGCCTGCGCGGCACCGGCAGCAAGGACATCGTGGTGAAGGACGCCTTCATCCCGAGCTACCGGGTGATGGAATCGGCCAAGGTCATGGACGGGCGCGCCGCCCAGGAGTACGGCGTCACCGAGACGCTCTACAAGATGCCGTGGTCGACGATGTTCCCGCTCGGCATCACCTCGGCCACCATCGGCATCTGTGAGGGTGTGCTCGCCGAGGGCGTCGCCTACCAGCGCAATCGTGTCGGCGCCACCGGCACCGTCGTCAAGGACGACCCCTATGTGCTGCACGCGCTGGGCGAAGCCGCCTCCGAGATCGACGCGGCCCGCCAGCAGCTGCTGGCCAATGTCGACCGCATCTACGACATGGTCGATCGCGGCGAGACCATCGACTTCGAAACCCGTGCCACGGTACGCCGCGACCAGGCACGCGCGGCCTGGCGCGCGGTCCGCGCCGCCGACGAGATCTTCGACCGCACCGGCGGCAACGCCCTGCGCATGGACAACCCGCTGCAACGGTTCTGGCGCGACGCGCACGCCGGCCTGCACCACGCCATCCACGTCACCAGCACCCCCTACCACGCGGCCGGGCTGGCTTCGCTCGGCGTCGAGGTCCCGCCGGGACCGCTGCGCGTGATGATCTGACGTCGGTTCGAAGGAAACGCGAGCAACGATGACCGAAATCAGAGGACTCGGCTACGTCCGGGTCACGGCCACCGACATGCAACGCTGGCGCGAACTCGGCTTCGAGGTCCTGGGATTCGCACCCGGCCTCGGGCCGGAGGAGGACGCCCTGCACTTCCGAATGGACGAGCGGCGCGCCAGGATCACCGTCGAGCGTGGCGAGGTCGACCGGGTGACCGCCGTCGGCTGGGAGGTCCGCGACGGACTGGCGCTGGACCGGCTGGCCGAGCACCTGCGCGGCGCGGGATTCGACCCGACGCCGATGTCCCAGGAACTGGCCGACCGCCGCGGCGTGGAAGCCGGTTTCTGCCTGCGGGACCCGGGCGGCACCCCCCTCGAGTTCTTCCACGGAGCCGTGCTGGAACACAGTCCGGTGCTGACCAAATACGGGCAGCGTTTCGTCACAGGACAGCAGGGCATGGGGCATGTGGTCATGCCGACCACCCACTTCGACGAGTCCTACCGCTTCTACACCGAGACCCTCGGCTTCCTGCCCCGCGGCGCGTTCCGCATGCCCACCCCGCCGGGCGCCCCACCCGCGCGCATCCGGTTCCTCGGCGTCAACGAGCGCCACCACAGCCTGGCCATCATGCCCACGCTGGAGGGCCGCGATCCCGGCCTGATCCACGTGATGGTCGAAGTGGACGAGATCGACGCCGTCGGCCGCGCCTACGACCAGGTGATGGCCAGGGACTTCCCGGTGTCCTCCACGTTGGGCAGGCACACCAACGACAAGATGATCTCCTTCTACGTCCGGGTCCCCGGTGGCTGGGACATCGAATACGGAACCGGCGGAAAGCTCGTGGACGAGCGCTATTACACCGCCGAGGAGATCACCGCGGACAGTTACTGGGGCCACGAATGGATGTGGATGCGCGAGATGAAGCGCGCCCAGCAGAGCGCACAACCGGACCGACGAGAGAAGTGAATCCCGTGACCACATCGAACAGCGATTTCGACGCCGTCGTCGTCGGGGCAGGCATCTCCGGCCTGTACGCGGTGTACAAACTGCGCGGCCTCGGCATGCGCGTGCACGGATTCGAATCCGCCGAAGGCGTCGGCGGCACCTGGTACCACAACCGCTATCCCGGCGCCCGCTGCGATGTCGAGAGCATCGACTACTCCTACTCGTTCGACGAGCAGTTGCAGCAGGAATGGACCTGGACCGAACGGTTCGCCACGCAGGAGGAGATCCTGCGCTACATCGAGCATGTCGCCGACCGCCACGACCTGCGCTCGGCCTACGACTTCCTCACCCGTGTCAGCACCGCCACCTACGACGACCGGACCGGCAGATGGACGGTGTCCACCGACACCGGGCACAACGTCACCACCCGCTTCCTCGTGCTGGCCACCGGCGTGCTCTCGGCCACCAACATTCCCGACATCCCCGGGCGCGACACCTTCGGCGGCGAGATCTACCACACCGGCGAATGGCCGCACGAACCGGTCGATCTGGCGGGCAAGCGGATCGGCGTCATCGGCACCGGCTCCTCGGCCATCCAGGCCATCCCGGTGATCGCCGAGCAGGCCGAGCACCTCTACGTCTTCCAGCGCACCCCGAACTACTCGATCCCGGCGGGCAACCGGCCGTTGGACCCGGAGTTCGTGGCCGAGGTGAAGGCGAACTACGCCGAGCGCAGGCGGTTGTCGCGGATCAGCGGCGGCGGCACGCCCAACAGCCCCTACCCGAAGGGCGCGCTCGAGGTCGACGAGGCCGAACGGACCCGCGTGTACGACGAGTGGTGGCAGCGCGGTGGCTACCTGTTCGCCAAGGCATTCCCCGACCAGACCACCAACCTGGCCGCCAACGACACCGCCCGCGAGTACGTCGAGGCCAAGATCCGCGCGCTGGTGCACGATCAGGAACTCGCCGACCAGCTGATCCCCAACGATCACCCGATCGGCACCAAGCGCATCGTCACCGACAGCGGCTACTTCCAGACCTACAACCGGGACAACGTCACCCTGGTCAACCTGCGGCGCACCCCGTTTCAGCAGATCACCGAGACCGGTGTGCGGACCGAGGGCGGCGCCTACGAGGTGGACGTGCTGATCTTCGCCACCGGCTTCGACGCCATGACCGGCTCGCTCAATCGCATCGACATCCGCGGTCGCGACGGCAGGCAGTTGCGCGAGGAATGGGCGGCGGGACCACGTACCTACCTGGGGCTGGCCGTCGCCGGTTTCCCGAACATGTTCATCCTCTCCGGTCCAGGCAGTCCCAGCGTGCTGGCCAACATGGTGCTCATGGCCGAAGCGCACGTGGACTGGCTGGCCGGTTGCCTCGAGCACCTCGACGAACACGGTTACAGCCGCATCGAGGCCACCGAGGAAGCCGTCGACGAGTGGGTCGAGGAGTGCAACGCGAAGGCCGCGGCGACGCTGTTCCCCACCGCCGACTCCTGGTACATGGGCGCCAACATCCCCGGCAAGCCGCGCGTGTTCATGCCCTACATCGGCGGCTTCGGCAACTACAACGCCATCTGCGCCGACGTGGCCGCCGCCGGATACAAGGGCTTCCTGCTGGACGGCGCTCCCGGCCGGGCCACGAGCTGACCCGCCGGGCACTACGAGAAGGACGTGGTCGACATGGGCGGACAACGACGGTCCGACCTGCATCCCGACGTCGAGGCCATGCTCTCGGCGCTGGAATCGTTCCCCGACGTCACCCGGCACGAACCCGCCGAGTTGCGCGAGATCATCGTGTCCAGGCGCGCGCCGCTGACGCGGCAACCCGGCATGCGCCGGGCCGAGGACATCGTGATCGAAGGCCCGGGCGGCGCACTGCCGGTGCGCGTGTACGTGCCCGACGGCGAGCGGGCGAACCCGATGCCGGTGGTGGTCTTCGCGCACGGCGGCGGTTTCGTGTTCTGCGATCTGGACAGTCACGACGAGTTCTGCCGGTCCATGGCCGCGGCGGTCGGCGTGGTGGTGGTCTCGGTCGACTACCGCCTCGCGCCCGAACATCCGGGGCCGGCGGCGATGGAGGATGTCTACGCGGCACTGGTGTGGGCGGCGCGGCACGCCGCCGACTACGGCGGCGACCCCGAGCGCCTCGCCGTGGCGGGCGACAGCGCGGGCGGCAACCTGGCCGCCACGGTCAGCCTGGCCGCCCGTGACCGCGGCGGGCCGCGCATCGCCGCCCAGATCCTGCTCTACCCGGTGATCGACGACGATTTCACCACCGAGTCCTATCGCCGCTACGGCGAGGGCTACTACAACACCACCGAGGCCATGCGGTGGTACTGGCGGCAGTACGCGCCGCACGGCACCGACGACCCGTATCTGGTGCCGAGCAGAGCGGATTCGCTGGCCGGGCTGCCGCCCGCCGTGGTCGCCACCGCCGAACTCGACCCGCCGTGCTCGGCGGGGGAGGACTACGCGCGCAAGCTCGCCGACGCGGGCGTGCCCGTGCGTACCCACCGATTCGAGGGGTTGTTCCACGGATTCCTCACCTTCCCCGGCCTGTCTCTGACTCCCGGGGCCCGCGAACAGGTCTGGACGATGATGCGCGACGTGCTGGAGGTCTCATGACGCAGCGACTCACGGGCAAGCGTGCCCTGGTCACCGGCAGCAGCCGGGGGATAGGCCGGGCCATCGCCCAGCGGCTGGCCGCCGAAGGCGCGACGGTGGTGGTCACCGCCCGCGACCGGAATCCGAGCCCGTCCATCCGCGACGGACAGACCCACCTGATCTCCGGCAGCCTGACCGAGACGGTGGAGCTGATCGAAGCCGCGGGTGGCCGCGCCCTGGCCATCCCCGCCGATCTCGAGGACCCCGAGCAGCGCGCGGACCTGATCGAACGCGCCGTCACCGCACTCGACGGCCTCGACATCCTGGTCAACAACGCCGGATTCGCCGACTACAGCCGCATCGAGACCATGAGTGACGCGACCTTCCAACGGACGGTCCGCCACTACCTCGAGGTCCCGTTCGTCCTCAGCCGCGCCGCCATCCCGCACCTGCGCGCGGGCGGCGCGGGCTGGATCGTCAACATCGGTTCCTCGACCGGGCTCAGCCCGATCCGGCCGTTCCGTGACTACAACAAGACCTCCGGTGATGTCGTCTACGCCTCGGCCAAGGCCGCGCTGCACCGATTCACCCAGGGGCTGGCCGCCGAACTGGTCGACGACAACATCGCCGTCAACGTCGTCGGGCCGTCGACGGCGATCCTGACGCCCGGCGCCGCCGCCCTGCTGCCGGAGGGATACGAGACCGAACCGGTGGAGTATCTGGCGCAGACGGTGCTCGAGATGTGCACCGCTCCCGCCGCCGAACGCACCGGACTGGTCGCCTTCAGCCTGCACTATCCGTACGCCACGAGCACCCCGGTGTTCACCCTCGACGGCCGCACCGAACTGCCTCGCCGACAACCACCCGCCTGGGCCAACCCGAACATCCTGCCGGAGGGCGTGTGATGGGCGCGGCCGCGCGGGAACGCTTCGCGCACGGCACCGCGGTCGTCACCGGCGCGGCCGCGGGCATCGGCCGCGGACTGGCCGAGCATCTGGCGACTCTCGGTATGACCGTGGTCGTGGCCGACATCGACCGCGGCCGCGCCGATCAGGCCGCCGCGGAGATCACCGCCCTCGGCGGCAGAGCCGAGGGATACGGGGTCGACGTCGCCGACGAGGAGCAGGTCGACGCCATGGCGGCGGCCGTGTTCGACCGCCACGGCAGCGTCGAACTGCTGATCAACAACGCGGGCGTCGAATCGGCGGGACTGCTGTGGGAGATCGATTCCGCCCGCTGGCGCAGGCTCATGCAGATCAACGTCGACGGGGTCTTCTACTGCCTGAAGGCCTTCGTGCCGCGCATGATCGCCGCGGGCACCCCGGCGGTCGTCGCCAACCTGTCCTCGGTCGGCGGCATCAACACCGTCGCCGTCCAATCGCCCTACATCGTCAGCAAATTCGCGGTGCAGGCGATGACCGAATGCCTGCACCAGGACCTGTCGATCATCGGTGCGCCCATCCAGGTCAGCGCCGTGGTGCCGCACTCGATCCGCAGCGAGATCTTCCTCGCCGCCCAGCGTGCCGCACCCACCGCCAACCCCGTCGCCAACGCCGTGTTCGACGCCATGCAACGCGACAACGTGGAGAAGGGCCTCGATCCGCTGGTCGCCGCCGAGCACATGGTGGAGCAGATCGCCCGAGGGGACTTCTGGGTCTTCTCCGACGACGCGATGTGCTCGGCGTCGACGAACCGCCGCAGCGAACAGCTGCGCACCCTCAGTCCGCCCGCGAACCCGCGAGACATGCTCGCCCGCATGGGCATCGCACTCCCGGAAGGTAGCTCATGACCGACACCGCCGTCGCCGGCGTCTCCGCCCCGCCCGAAGCCGCGCTCGAGCGTGCGATCGCCGAATGCCATCCCGCCCCGCTGTTGATGTCGCTGGTGCATGTCACCGGCGACACCGGGCTGCTCGACGAGTTCGGCGCCCGCCTGACCCTGGAGGAGCCGGGCAACCACTACCGCACCGGTACCCGCCCGGTCGAGGCGCCGCGCACCTATA
>NZ_JARWRU010001306.1 GCF_029867845.1 Nocardia farcinica
GGTCGATCATGGCGCGGGCGTGCTTGCGGCGCTCCTGGTCGTAGGTGTCGAGCAGGGCCTCGCCCGCGCGGCCGGAGGCGACGGCGGCCGCAGCGCCACCCGCAAGCAGATGGGCGTGAGCTTCGACGGCACCACCTCACCGACCCGCTGGCTGGTCGTCGACCTGGCCGCCGACCCGCTCGGCCACCCGAACATCGAGGTCGCCGCCGACCCGCGCCGCCCGAATGTCTCGGTCTCCATCGCGCACGGCATCCGCCGCTTCGAGTTCATGATCCACGACGAGGAATCCGACGAGCTGGCCGAATCCCCGGAGTTCGTGCGGAAGCTGGTCGCTCCGCTGGTGCCGTTCCCCGACCGCCTCGAGGTCATCCGCAAGCGGGTCTACACCCATCACTCCCGCATCGCGAGCGCCTTCCGCGTGGGCAGACTGCTGCTGGCCGGCGATGCCGCCCACCTCATGCCGGTCTGGCAGGGCCAGGGCTACAACAGCGGCATCAGGGACGCGGCCAACCTCGGCTGGAAACTGGCCGCCGTCGCCTCCGGCCGCGCGGGCGAGGCCCTGCTCGACACCTACGACCAGGAGCGCCGCAAGCACGCCCGCGCCATGATCGACCTGTCCACCACGGTCGGCAAGGTCATCACCCCGACCGACCGGCGGGTGGTGGCCGTGCGTGACGCGCTGGTGCGCGCGGCGGCCGCCATCCCACCGGTCAAACACTACGTGCTGGGCATGCGGTTCAAACCCATGCCGCGATACGACCGCGGCGCGGTGGTGCACCACTGGTCGCGCTCACCGGCCTCCCCGGTCGGCACCCTGTTCATCCAGCCGAGGGTCGACACCCGCGAGCGCGCCGACGTGCTGCTCGACGACGTGCTCGGCTCCTGGTTCGCCGTGCTGTGCTGGAACAACGATCCGCGCGCCGTCCTCGGCGAGCGGGCCTTCGTCCGCTGGCAGGCGCTCGGCGCCCGCTTCGTCGCCGCGCGCCCGGCCTGCCAGCTGCGCTGGACCGGGCAGGACCACCAGGACGTGCTCGTGGTCGGTGACCGCACCGGCGCGCTCAAGGCCTGGTTCGACGCCCAGCGCGACTCCGTGCTGTTCCTGCGCCCCGACCGCGCGATCGCCGGTGCCACCATCGCCCAGCTCGCCCCCGAACTGAGCGCCGACCTGCTGCGCGCCCTGTCGATCACCGATGGAGCCCCGACCCGCGCCACCCTGACGAATGGAGGCCCCGATGCCGCTGGCTCTGTGCTGCGTCTCGCACAGCCCTCTGCTCGACCTGCCCGGCCCTGAGCCGGAGCTGGTGGCCGATATCGAGGCCGCCCTCGGCACGGCCGCCGATTTCGTGCGCGCGTTCGACCCCGAACTCGTGGTCACCTTCGCCCCCGACCACTACAACGGCTTCTTCTACCGCACCATGCCCGCCTTCTGCGTCGGCACCGCGGCTTCCGGCGTCGGCGACTACGGCACCCACGCAGGTCCGTTGGACGTGCCGGCGCAGGCCGCGGGCGAACTCGCCGAAGCCCTGCTGGAATCGGGCATCGACGTGGCGGTCTCGGTCGCCATGGACGTCGACCACGGCACCGTGCAGCCGCTGCAACGGCTGCTCGGCTCGGCCACGGCCCGGCCCGTGGTGCCGATCTTCGTCAACTCCGTCGCGGTGCCGCTCGGCCCGCTGCGCCGGGCCAGGGCGCTCGGCGCGGCGGTCGGCGCACACCTGGCGACGCTGGACAAGCGGGTGCTGGTGATCGGTTCGGGCGGGCTGTCGCACGACCCGCCGGTCCCACGGCTGGCGACCGCTTCCGGCCGGGTGCGCGAGCGCCTCGTACACGGCGGAACCATGACCGCCGAACAGCGCACCGCCCGGCAGACCGCGGTCGTGCGGGCCGCCTGCGAATTCGCCTCGGGCCGAGGCGATCTACGCGCCCTCAACCCGGACTGGGACAAGCGTCTTCTCGACCTGCTCGACCGCGGCGAACTCGACGCCTTCGACCACTGGGACAACAGCAGCATCACCGAGGAGGCGGGCAATTCCGCCCACGAGGTGCGCACCTGGATCGCCGCCTTCGCCGCCCTCGCCCAGCAGGGGCCCTATCGCACCACGGTGCGCTATTACCGCGCGGCGCCCGCCCTGATCGCCGGCTTCGCGGTGCGCACGGCCGTGGCCGAGACGGGCGGCGGCGCAGACGCTCCGAGGAGGACACAGTGACAACCGGCAGGAACGCCGAGCGGACGCCCGGCGAGCGGACAACCGACGAGGAACCGGTGACGGTCGGCGAGAAGGCCGAGCAGACGCCCACCGAGATCGTGGTCGACGTGCTCGTCGCCGGTTCCGGCGGCGGCGGACTGACCGCCGCACTCGCGGCCGAGGCCGAGGGTCTGTCGGTGCTGGTCGTGGAGAAGGGCGACACCTACGGCGGCTCCACCGCCCTGTCCGGGGGCGGCATCTGGGTGCCCAACGCGCCCGCCCAGCGCCGCGACGGCTACTGCCTCGACCCCGACGCGGTGGTCGAATACCTGAAGACCATCACCGAGGGCACGGTCACCGAGCAGCGGCTGCGCGCCTATGTGGCCAAGGCCCCGGAGATGATGGAATTCCTCGAGAACCGCAGCCGCTGGCTGGAATTCGTCTGGAAGCCCGGCTATGCCGACTACTACCCGGAACTGCCGGGCGGCTCGCCGCAGGGCAGCACCATCAACGTCCCGCCCATCGATCTGCGGGAGCTCGGCGAGGACGAGGCCACCCTGCGCCCCCCGCCGGCGCTGGCGCCCAAGGGGATCTGGCTCGGCCCGAAGGACCTGCGGCTGTTCTACCAGGTCAGACAGAACTGGCGCGGCAAGGCGGTCCTGCTGAAGCTGATCTGGCGGATGGTGCGCGCCCACCTGTTCGGCGACCGCATCGTCACCATCGGCCTATCCCTGGTCGCCCGCCTGCGCCTGGCGCTGCGCGAGCGCGACATCCCGCTGTGGTTGAACGCCCCGATCACCGCCCTGCACACCGACGACGGCCGGGTCACCGGCGCCACCGTCGAACGCGACGGGCAGCCGGTGATGGTCCGCGCCCGCCGCGGGGTGATCCTGGCGACCGGCGGCTTCGAACACGACATGGCATGGCGCAAGTCGGAACAGCCGGTGGTCGAGCAGGACTGGAGCTTCGGCAACCCGCTGTCGCTCGGCGACGGCATCCGCATCGGCCGCGCGGTCGGCGCCGACACCGCCCTGATGGACGAGGCGTGGTGGTTCCCCGCCATCCAATGGCCCGACGGCCGACTGCAATTCATGCTCAACGAGCGCATGATGCCCGCCCAGTTCATCGTCAACGGCGCGGGGCAGCGCTTCATCAACGAGGCCGCGCCCTACATGGACTTCGGCCACGCCATGATCGAGGGCCAGAAGTCCGGCATCACCCACATCCCGTGCTGGCTGATCACCGACCACCGCTCGTGGAAGCGCTACGTCATCGGCGGCCATCTGCCGCTGCCGAAGATCCCGTTCGCGCCGGTCCCCACCGGCTTCACCATGCCCGCCGCCTGACTGGAATCCGGGGTGGTGCACGCGCCGAACAGCTGGGACGAACTGGCCGCGAAGATCGACGTGCCCGCCGACGCGCTGAAGGCCACCGCCGCCCGCTTCGACGAACTCGCCGAATCCGGCCACGACGACGACTTCTGCCGCGGCGACAGCGTCTACGACAACTACTACGGCGACCCGACCCTGCCCAACCCGAACCTGCACCCGATCGGCGCACCGCCCTACTACGCCTTCCGCATCATCCTCGGCGACCTCGGTACCTCCGGCGGCCTGCGCACCGACGAGCACGCCAGGGTGCTGCGCTCCGACGGCTCCGTGATCGAGGGCCTGTACGCGGTGGGCAACACCTCGGCGGCGGTGATGGGCCGCAGCTACGCGGGCGCGGGCGCGACCATCGGCCCGGCGATGACCTTCGGCTACATCGCGGCCGAACACCTGGCGACCCGCCCCGGCGCGGCCGCCGACAGCGACGACACCCGCGCGCCGGGCGCGGCGGACCAGGCCACGGCCGACACCCATGGAGGTACCCGATGAAAATTTCCCTCTTCTACGAGTTCGCCCTGCCGCGGCCGTGGACCGACGACGACGAGTACCAGATGTTCCAGGACGGCCTGGAGGAGGTGGAACTGGCCGACAAGGCGGGCTTTTCCACCGTCTGGCTCACCGAGCACCACTTCCTCGAGGAGTACTGTCACTCCACCGCGCCGGAGATGTTCCTGGCCGCGGCCAGCCAGCGCACCGACAACATCCGGCTCGGCTTCGGCATCATGCACCTGCCGCCCGCCATCAACCACCCGGCGCGCGCCGCCGAACGCGTCGCCACCCTCGACCACCTGTCCAACGGGCGCGTCGAATTCGGCACCGGCGAATCCTCCTCGGTCGGCGAGCTCGGCGGCTTCGGCATCGACCCCGCCGACAAACGCGAACAATGGGAAGAAGCGCTCCAGGTGACGGTGCGGTGCATGACCGAGACCCCGTTCACCGGCTTCAAGGGCAACCACATCGAGATGCCCGCCCGCAATGTCATCCCCAAGCCCCGCCAGACTCCGCACCCGCCGCTGTGGGTGGCCTGCACCCGCCCCTCCTCGGTGCAGATGGCCGCCCAACTCGGCATCGGCGCGCTCAGCTTCGCCTACACCGGCCCCGAGGCCCTCGGCGAGCGGGTCCGCGGCTACTACCGGGAGTTCGAGGAGAAGGCGGCGCCGACGGTACCGAAGATGAATCCGAACATCCTGGCCATCGGCGGCGACCTGTCGATGATGGTCGCGCCCACCGACGAGCAGGCAATCGAGCGGCTGGGCGTAGGCGGCGGCTTCTTCTCCTTCGGGATCATGCACTACTACATGACCGGCATGCACACCCCAGGCCGGACCAAGGTGTGGGAGAGCTACCTCGACGCGGTGAAGCAGGACTCGACCGTCGCCTACGGTCCCGGCCGCGGCGCCATCGGCTCGCCCGACACCGTGCGCGAGTTCCTGCGCGGCTACGAGGCCAGCGGCGTCGACGAGATCATCCTGCTGCTCAATCCGCGCAGTCACGAGGCCACCATGGAATCGCTGGAGATCATGGGCCGCGAGGTGCTGCCCGAATTCATCGAACGCGACCAGAAGGCTGTGGCGGACAAGGCCGAGCGGCTCGCGCCCGTGCTGGAGCAGGCCGAGGCCAGGCGCAAGCCGATGCCCGCGCCCGAGTTCGACGAGGACTACGCCTTCGGCGGCCTGCCCACCGGTCGCGGCGGCACCTTCACCGCGGGTGAGATCCCCGAGGCCATGGCCGAGATCGAGGAGGGCCAGAAGCAGGCCGCCGCGCGGCTCGAAGAGCAGCAGCGCCTGCTCGAAGAGCGCGGCCAGGCCTGAGGACGACCGGAAGCGGGGTCGCGATGGACAGCTACGAGCAGCGGTGCCGATACGACGGGCAGCGGGTGGTGGTGACCGGTTGCGCGTCGGGCATCGGCGCGAGCCTGGTCACCGAGTTGGTGCGGTTGGGAGCGCGGGTCGTCGGACTCGACCTGTCCGGTCCGCCCGGCGCCGGCGGCCCGGACGAGTTCGTCGTCATGGACCAGGGCGACCCCGTCTCCGTCGCCGCGGCAGCCGAAGCGGTCGGCGGCCCGGTCGACGCCCTGTTCAACGTGGCGGGCGTGTCCTCCGGCATCGGTGACCCGCTGCGCGTGGTCGCGGTGAACTTCCTCGGCATGCGCCAGTTCACCGAAGCACTGCTGCCGCGCATGGCCCCAGGTTCCGCGGTGGCAGGCGTCTCCTCGCTCGCCGCGTCCGCCTACCGCGAGAACCGCTGGGACACGGTCGGATTGCTCGACACCGTCTCCTTCGTCGAGGGTCTGGACTGGTGCGAGCGCCACGCCGGGATCGTCGCCGACGGTGGCGGCTACCGGCTGGCCAAAGAGGCGATGATCCTCTACACCGCCCGGTGCTCGACCGGACTCGCCGCCAGGGGCATCCGCATCAACTGCACCGGCCCCGGCGTCACCGAGACCCCGATTCTGGACCAGCTGCGCTCCGCCTACGGCGCCGCCTATCTCGACGGCATCCCCAAACCGCTCGGCCGCTCCGCCGAGCCCCCCGAACAGGCGGCCGCGCTGCAGTTCCTCAACAGCCGGGCCGCCGCCTACATCACCGGCCAGGTGCTGTGGGTCGACGGCGGCAATCTCGCCGCGCGCCTGGCGGACGAACTGGCGGGCCCCGCCCCGGCCACCCGGCCCTGAACCCGCTCCCGACTCGGAAGGACCACGCTGCCGTGGCAACTCTCACCGACTTCTACACACTCGCCGAACGCGTCAGCAACTGGGGCCGCTGGGGCCGCGACGACGAACTCGGCACCCTCAACTTCATCACCCCGGCCAAGATCGCCGCGGCCGCCGGGCTGGTCCGCCACGGCAAGGTCTTCCCGCTCGGCATCGACTTCGGCTCCTCCGGCCCGCAGGGCGCCTTCCAGTTCCGGCAGAACCCCACCCACGTCATGACCGTCGACGGCGGTGACGCGAAGACACTCACCGAGTACGGCCCGAAATGGCTGCGCAACACCGTCGCCGGGGAACTGAGCGGCTTCTTCGCCGACAACCCGTTCCGGTTCAACGACGACCTGCTCATCATGCCGCTCCAGGCCGCCACCCAGTGGGACGCATTCTCCCACGTCTACTACGGCGACCAGCTCTACAACGGCTTCCCCGCCGGATCGGTCACCAGCCAGGGCGCCTTCCACTGCGGCATCGACAAGGTCGACGGCAAGGGCATCACCAGCCGCGGTGTGCTGCTCGACATGGTGAGATACCGTGGCGCGCAGACCTATCTGGAACCGGGTGAACCCATCACCGCCGACGAACTCGACGAGTGCGCGAAGCGCCAGGGGGTGCGCATCGAGTCCGGCGACATCGTGCTGGTGCGCACCGGCTGGTGGGACCGCTACCTGGAGGCCCGCGACGGCTCCGAACCCTATTCCGGCCTTGACTGGACCTGCGCGCTGTGGCTGCACGAGCACGAGATCGCCGCCGTCGCCGCCGACAACCTGATGGTCGAGGACCCGACCTCCGGCGTCGAGGGCACCTTCCTGCCCATGCACATGCTGTGCCTGCGCGACATGGGCCTGATGCTCGGCGAGTACTGGGACTTCCGCGCCCTGGCCGCCGACTGCGCCGCCGACGGCGTCTACGAGTTCCAGCTGATCGCCCCGCCGCTGCGGGTGATCGGCGCCGTCGGTTCTCCCATCAACCCCATCGCCATCAAGTAGGCGCCCCGCCGAGCAGGAGGGTCCGGCCATGACCGCAACCACCACCAGCGCGAGCGCCGCGCCCGCCGACACCGGCGCCGCCCCGTTCGTCGTCGGCCTCGGCGGCACGCTGCGCGCCGGTTCGTCCACCGAACGCGCCCTGCGCGACTGCCTGGCGGCCGTGCGTCGCCGCGGCGGCCGGACCGCCCTGTTCAGCGGCGAGAACATCAACCTGCCCATGTACAACCCGCTCGATCCGCACCGCACCCCGGCCGCGCTCGCGCTGGTGGACGCGCTGCGCGCCGCCGACGCGGTCGTCATCGGCTCGCCCGGTTACCACGGCGGCGTCTCCGGCCTGGTCAAGAACGCCCTGGACTACATCGAGGACATGCGCGGTGACGCCACCGTCTACCTGGACAACAAGCCGTGGGGCTGCATCAGCTGCGCCTACGGCTGGCAGGCCGCTGTCGGCACCCTCGGCCAGCTCCGCGTCATGGGGCCCCCGCGGGGCGCCCGGCCCGCCCCCCGCGGGGGGGGGGTGAACGCGGGCGCCCCCGGGGGGGGTTGCGCCGGGGGGGGGGGGGGCAAAACCC
>NZ_JARWRU010001307.1 GCF_029867845.1 Nocardia farcinica
CCCCCCTCGTCGTTCACCCACCCCCGCGGGGGGCCCCCCCCCCCCCCCCCGGTTCCGCTGTTGCGGGCGCCACGCGAGGCCGATCTGGTCCGGTACCGCCGCCCCTATCTGCTCGGCAGGCGGGCCTACCATCGTGGGGCCTACCGACCACTGATCGATCTGTCCGACCCGGCGGCCTACGCGGCGGCGCCGATCGTCGCCAACGGGCGCACCGTGGCGATCCTGCACGTGGACCGGAATCGCGAATCGGTCACCGACGATGACCTTCGTCTGCTGCTGATCGCAACCCGGATCTCCGGGCTGCTGATCGGAATCGAGGAGAACTCGCGACAACTGGAGCAACAGCGGGATCTGCTGGCGGGCATGGTCGCACACATCATCGACGCCGACACCGATCGGCCGGGTCGCGTGTTCCGCAGCGTCCGGGCCGAGCAGCCCGCGCCCGGAACCACGGCCTTCCCCGCGGCGCCCGAGTCATTGACCGCTCGTGAGGAAGAGGTGTTGGGATTGCTGGCGACGGGCGCGGGCAACCGTCAGATCGCAGCTCAGCTCTTCATCTCCGACGGCACGGTGAAGGCCCATATCCGACGGATCTTCCGCAAAATCGGCGTCGAATCCCGCGCTCAGGCCGCCGCGTATCATCGGCGCACCCGCCTCGGCCCGACCTTCCGGACATGAGCGGCTACCACGGTCACATCGCCCGGATCGACGCGGCGGTGGCCGCCGTCACCGAAGCCTCGGACCGCGACACACTGGCCACCGTTCTGTGCTCGGCGGTCGCGGCCGTCACCGGAGCGAGAACTGTCGTACTCAGCGAAGGGACTTTCGAAGCGCGCGAGGACATCGCCCGCTTCGACAGTCCCGGTGCGGCGCTCGGCCTTCACCCCATCCAGGCTGGGCAGACAGTTCATGACGACGTTCGGCGGCGGACCGACCTCGACCCCCGCGCCGACGGTTCCCCGGTGACCGTGTTCGAGATCGAACCTGACGCCGGCCACACCCTTCTGCTCGTCGACGGCACGCTCACCGCTGAGGTACACGAGAACGTGCAGCTGCTGATCGACCTCGCGGTCGTCACCGCCGAGCGGCTCGACAGCCAAGAACGCCTGCGCGACCGGCAACTCCGGCTGCGAACGCTCGGCGAACAGCTACGCCTCCTGGATGCGGGCACGAGCGGCACCACGCCTCCTTCGAGCGAACGCGCCGCCGAGTTCGCCTCCGCAGCCGCACTTCTCACCGATCGAGAGCGCGACATTCTCGAAAGCATGCTGCAGGGCGCTTCCAACGCCGATATCGCCCGCGCGCATACTCTCTCCGTCGAAACCGTGAAGACTCACGTCAAGAATATTCTGCGAAAAATGGGAGCCGCCAACCGTGCCGAGCTCATTGCCCGGTCCGGTTGACGCGCATTCTCAAACAGCAGAATCGACTACCTCCACGTGCACCTCGTCCTGTTCCCCGATGATCAACTGACAGGACAAACGGGAATTCGAACGCGCGCCCTCCAGGTATTCCACGAGTTCGGATTCTTCCGTGGAGGGCGGTTCGAACAGATCAGCCGATCGTTCCGGCAGATACACATGGCAGGTAGCGCACGAACAGCTGCCACCGCATTCGGCGACGATCCCGGGGAGATTATTCCGGACCGAACCGTCCATCACGCTCTGACCTGCGGGAACTTCGACAGTTTCCACAGTCCCGTCGGGCAGGTGGTATACGACTCGCGCCATGATCTCTCCTCGTCCGTACCATGCGGCAGCATTGCCTGCATTCATCGTCGGACAAGGGTTCGGGGCGAATCATCCCCATGAGGACATATTCGGTGGCTCACCGGAGGGAGCCGTGACTCCGAACCATTTCCGGCCCATCCCTCTTCAGGTGCGAAGGTTACCCCGTCAGGGTGATGGCCATCACGTGATGCACGGCACAGAATTGTGTTCGTTCACACCCCGGCGAAAGCACGAGATAGGACTTTCGATGACGACCACGCAATCCCCCACCGAACTGCGAATCCCCGACGATGTGGCGAAGCAGATCGTAATGCCCGAAGGACATCGCGACGACGCGCGTCTGTTCGAGGCCTACCGGTGGCTGCGTGAGAACAATCCGCTCGGCCGCGCCGAGGTGGACGGCTACGACCCGCTCTACCTGGTGAGCAAGCACGCCGACATCATGGAGATCGAACGGCAGCCCGACATCTTCACCAGCGCCGGCGGAGAGAACAAGGGCGCCTACAACCCGATCCTGGCCAATCAAGCCGGCGATGAGTTCACCAAGTCGATCAACAACGGCAGCCTCCGCATCCTCGAGACCCTGACCTACCTCGACCCGCCCGAGCACACGGCGATCAAGGACATCGCCGCCGACTGGTTCCGGCCCAACAACCTCAAGCAGTGGGAGGACACGATCCGGACCCTGGCGCGCGAGTCGGTCGACCGACTGCTCGCTACCGACGGCCGAATCGATTTCGTCAAGGACTTCGCGTTGCAGTACCCGCTGCACGTCATCATGAGCCTGTTCGGCGTGCCCGAATCCGACGAGCCCCGGATGATGACTCTGACGCAGGAGTTCTTCGGCACAGCCGATCCCGATGCCGCCCGCGCCGACGTGGAGCCACTCACCCCGGACGCCGCCGCCAAGCAGTGGGTGGCGACCATCCAGGACTTCTACGCCTACTTCGACGCCCTGCTCATGGACCGACGCGCGAACCCGACCGGCGACCTGGCCTCCATCATCGCCGAGGCCAAGGACGAGTCCGGCGAGTACTTCGCCAAGGAGGTCGCCTACGGCTACTTCATCGCCATCGCGACGGCAGGTCACGACACCACCTCATCCACTCTGGCCGGTGGCATCCACGCGATTTCGCAGACGCCCGGCCTGCTCGAGCGCCTGCAGGGCGATCTGTCGCTGGTGCCGCACCTGGTCAACGAGTCACTGCGCTGGGCCTCACCGGTCAAGCACTTCATGCGCACCGCGCTGCAGCCGTACGAGCTGCGCGGGCGCTCGATCCAGCCGGGCGACCGGTTCATGCTGCTGTACCAGTCCGGCAACCGGGACACCGACGTCTTCGATCGTCCCGACGTGTTCGACATCGACCGTAAGCCCAACAAGCACATCGCCTTCGGCTACGGCCCGCACATGTGCATCGGTCAGCATCTGGCCAAGATCGAGCTGCGCATCATGTTCGAGACGTTGCTGCCGCACCTGAAGGCCGTACGCCTGGCCGGCGATACCAAGTTCATCCAGACCAACTTCGTCGGCGGCCTGAAGAACATGCCGGTCGAACTGGAATTCATCGGGCGATGAGCGAGAACGAAGACCCGATCGTCATCGTCGGGGCCGGGCACGGCGGAGCAACTCTCGCGGCGCTGCTCCGCCAGTCCGGACACACCGGCGGTGTCGTGGTGATCGGCGCCGAACGGCACCATCCCTACCACCGGCCGCCGCTGTCGAAGAAATTCACCGGCCGCGACGCGTCCCAACCGCTGCGTCCCGCAGAGTTCTATCCCGAGAACGACATCGATCTGCGTCGCGGCATCCGGGTGAGCGCCATCGATCGGGCAGCCATGCGACTCCAGCTCTCGGACGGGTCGGCCCTGCCCTATCGGGCCCTCGTCCTCGCCACCGGCTCGACCCCCCGGTCGCTGCCGGTGCCCGGCGCCGATGCCGAGGGGGTACTGGCCCTGCGCACTGTCGAGGACGCGCTCGCGCTCGGTGCCGCACTCGAACGTGGCGATCGGCTGGCGATTGTCGGCGGCGGCTACGTCGGGATGGAGGTCGCGGCCGTCGCCAGGTCGGCCGGGGTCGAGGTGACCGTCATCGAGCGCGAGGAGCGAATCCTGGCCAGGGTCGCCAGCGCGGAGCTGTCCCGGCGGCTCTCCGACGCACACCGCGAGCGTGGCGCCGCGATCATGACGGGCGCGCAGGTGGCCGCTGTACGCAGCGTCGGCGGCCGGGCCTGCGGTATCGAGCTCACCGACGGCAGGATCGTCACAGCAGACACCGTGCTGGTCGGCATCGGCGCCGTTCCCGAGGACCAGCTGGCGCACCACGCGGGACTGGCCTGCGACAACGGCGTACTCGTCGACGAGTGGAGCCGCACCAGCGATCCAGCGGTGTTCGCGATCGGCGACGTGGCGCGCCGTCCGCTCCCAGGAGCCGACGGCCTCGTGCGGCTGGAGTCCATTCCGAACGTGACCGAGCAGGCTCGCCAGGTCACCGCGGCCCTGCTGGGCGCCGAACATCCCGGGCACGAGGTGCCGTGGTTCTGGTCCGATCAGTTCGACCTCAAACTCAAGATCGCGGGTCTGATCGCTCCTGGAGCCCGGGTCGTGGCCCGCGAAGGCAGCAAGCCCGGCACCTTCGCACTGTTCCACCTGACCGGTGAGGACAACGTAGTCGCGGTGGAAACCGCCAACGCCCCCGGCGAATTCATCGCGGGGAAGAAACTCGTCGCCGAGCGGACGAAGGTCGATCCCGGCCTGCTGGCCGATGCGGCGGTGTCGCTTCGTGATGTCACCGCCGCGTCGGCGGCCCGCGTATAGACCTGTCATCGACGACATATCCAGGAGAACCCATGCAAGCACAGGCAGCACTGCTCACCGAGCAGGGCAGCGATTTCACTCTCACGCAGATCGACATCGATGATCCGCGCGCCGGCGAGGTACTCGTCCGGATCGAGGCCGTCGGCATCTGTCACACGGATCTCGCAGCCCGGGACGGGGTCCTGCCCATCGAATATCCCGGTGTCGTCGGGCACGAGGGCGCGGGCACGGTGATCGCTGTCGGTGACGGGGTGACGAAGGTGGCGGCCGGCGACAAAGTCGGGATCACCTTCAACAGCTGCGGCGAATGCGCCACCTGCACCACCGGCCGCCAGTCCTACTGCGAGAACTTCACGGCGTTGAACTATGGCGGCACCCGCCCGGACGGCAGCAAACCGCTCCAGCGCGATGGCAGCCCGATCGGCGGGATGTTCTTCGGGCAGTCCTCCTTCGCCCGTGCCGCACTCGCCAACGAGCGCAACGTGGTCAAGGTGGACGACGACATCCCGTTCGCGCTGCTGGCGCCGCTGGGATGCGGCGTGCAGACCGGAGTGGGCGCGGTGACCCGCTCGTTGCGCGCCGAGCCGGGCTCGGCCATCGTGATCGCCGGCGGCGGCTCGGTGGGCCTGTCCGCGGTGATGGGGGCGGTCCTCCAGGGATGCCGGACCATCGTCATTGTCGAGCCCAATTCCGCACGTCGCGACCTCGCGAGCGAACTGGGTGCCACGCACGCCGTCGACCCCGCGGCCGGAGATCTGACCGAGCAGGTTCGCGCGATCGTTCCCGAGGGGGTGAACTACGTGATCGACACCACCGGAATCCCGGCGGTCATCGACGCGCTGATCGGCGCTACCCGCGTGAAGGGCACCGTCGGCCTGATCGGCGTTCCCTCGGACCCGTCCGGAGCCGTAAATCTCAACATCATCGCCACGCTCACCCTGGGGCTGACTGTCACCGGCATCATCGAGGGCGACAGTACGCCCGACGTTTTCATCCCCGAGCTCGTCGCGCTCTATCGCGCCGGGCGGTTGCCACTGGACAAACTCGTGACCACCTTCGAGTTCGATCGCATCAACGAGGCAGTAGCGGCCCAGCACGACGGCAAAGTCGTCAAGCCCGTGCTGGTATTCGGCGATCACGATTGATCCCTGCCTCCTGAAGATGCCGGCACATGCATTGCGCGGTTCTGCTCGCCCCGGCGAACAGAACCGCGCATTGCCGTGTCCACGCCTCTCGTGCACACCCCCGGAAGAAAAGCTCTACAACCGACCGCATTCACAAGGCCGGGCCCGGCGGGGATTACCCGCCGGCCCGGGCCCAGGAGCCAACGCGCACACCCCCGCACCGTCCCCCGCACCCGCCCTTGGCCCG
>NZ_JARWRU010001308.1 GCF_029867845.1 Nocardia farcinica
CCCGAGGGGCGGGGGCGGTCGTCCTCGCCGCGCTCGTCCTCGCGCACCCCCTCACGGGGGCGGTCCGCACGGGCCCGGTCGTCGCGGCTGCGGTCGGGGACCACGGCCAGCGAGGGACGGCGCGAGCCCTCGGCATCGCGCGCGCTCCTGGCGGCGGCGATCTCGTCGGGGTCGGGGACGTCGACCTCGCGGGGGCCGCCACGGGCACCGCCGCGGCGCGGCTCGCCACGGTCGTCGTACCCGTCGGCACGGTCGCCGTCCTCGTCGTACTCGTCGCCGAGATCACGGGGATCGCCGCCGAGATCGTCGGCCTCGTCGTCGGATTCGGAGCCCCTGGCCGGCGGGCGCGGGCGGGTGCGCTCGGGCTCGCGGGCCTCGCTGACCGGCGGCAGCACGTGCAGCAGGCCCGACAGCCGCAGCACGGCGTCGATCGCGGTCTCCCAGTCCCTGGCCACGGTGCCCACGTTCAGCATGCCGAGGGTCCAGTTGCCCTCGCTCCACAGCATCTGCACGGTGTCGGGCAGCGTCTCGATGAACGCCACCATCCGCTGGTCCACCGCGTGCCGGGCGATCTCCGGGTTCGTCGCGAACACCACCCGGTCGCCGATGGCGCCGAGCAGCTCGAGATCGGCGTCCTTGGGCGGGGCCGCGGTCTTGAGCCGCATGTCCACGTCGATGTCGGAACCGATCTGGCGGCGCACCGCGACCAGGGTGGCGGCGTCCTCGAGATCGAACAGGACGAACTTCTCACCCTTGCGGATACCGGAGACCACGTCCACGGCCGACAGATAGCCGAGCTTGGCCAGCGCGCCGCGCCGCCAGGTCGACGTGAGCGCCGGTTCCACCGACACGTAGGTGTATCCCTGGGCCTTCGCCCACACCTGGCGCGCGTGACCGGACCGCTGCCGCTGGACCCGATCGAAATAGAGCAGTACGACCGCACCCACGAGCGCGATCGCCGCCAACCCGAACCACATAGCCGTCATCGCGGTCTACCCTAATATCCCGATCACCGTCCACCACCGGGCAACGCGGTGCTGACGATGATTCTCGCCTGAATCGTGCCGTCCGAGCCCTTCTCGCCCTGCACGACCACCATCTCGCCCACCGGCAGATCGGCCGCGCGCAGCACCGACAGCGAGATCACCTGGGTGGCCGCGTCGGTGCGCACGACGACGTCGCCGCCGGTCATGGTGGCGATGGTCAGGGTGCCGCCGTCGTTGGCGGTGATGGTGCCGACCGTCGCGCCCAGTTCCTCGATACCCAGCTCCGGCAGACCGGGCAGGCCCGAGAGCCCGGGCAGCGGCGCGGTGGTGCTCGGCGCGGCCTGGAACGGCAGCGTGTGCGTGGTGGCGGTGCTGCTGCCGGCGGCGGTGGTGTCGGCCTCGTCGTCCCCGCCGCCGAGCACCAGCCCGGCGGCGACGCCGACCACGCCGATCAGCGCGACCACGCCGAGGCCGAGCGCGATCCACAGGCCGGTGTTGCTCTTGCGCGGCCCCTGCCCCGGCGGCACGTAATGGTCCGGCGGGAGCACGCCGGGCGGCTGTTGTCCCGGCGGGCCCGGCTGATAGGGCATGCCCGGCTGCTGTCCAGGAGCGCCCGCCCAGGCGCCCCGCTGCTGCTCACCCTGCCAGCCACCCGCGGGCTCGTAGGCGCCCCACTGGTGGTCCAGCGGCGGGATCTCGCGCGTGGCTTCCGACGAGGGCGGCGCCGACCACGGGTCGTACTGCTCGGTCGGCGGGTATTCCCCGTACCCGGCTGCCCCCGGCGGGCCCAGGTGTTCGGTCGGGGCGTCGCCCGGCCGCTGCCCCCAGGGATCCTTCGGGTTGGTCATGCCTCTCAGACTAGGGGTGCGCGCGGCGATCCGCCGCAGTTCGCCCACCGCGGCGCCGCGTGCCGCGACCAGCGCAAGCCCCGTGGACGCAGCAGGTCCCCACCGGTTCGGCACCGGTGGGGACCGCTGTGCGCCGCCCGGCCTGCGGCTGCCCGCCGACCGGGATCAGGCCGTCGGCTCGACCCGCTCGGCCTGCTGCCCCACGGGCGTGACGATCAGCTCGCCGCCGTCGTGGCTCACCCCGACGTGAACGGTGTCGCCGTCGGTGACCGTGCCCGCCAGCAGTTCCTTGGCGAGGGTGTCGCCGATGGCCAGCTGGATCAGCCTGCGCAGCGGCCGCGCGCCGTAGACCGGGTCGTAACCGCGCACCGCCAGCCACATCCGCGCCGCGGGCGAGACGTCGAGGGTCAGGCGCCGCTGCGACAGCCGCTTCTGCAGCTGGCCGAGCTGGATCTCCACGATTTCGGCGAGTTCGTCCTCGTCGAGGGCGTGGAACATCACCACGTCGTCGAGGCGGTTGATGAACTCCGGCTTGAAGGCCGCGCGCACCGCGTTCATCACGAACTCCTCGTCACCGCCCGCACCCAGGTTGGAGGTCAGGATGAGGATGGTGTTGCGGAAGTCGACCGTGCGGCCCTGACCGTCGGTCAGCCTGCCCTCGTCGAGCACCTGCAGCAGGATGTCGAACACGTCCGGGTGCGCCTTCTCGATCTCGTCGAACAGCACCACCGTGTACGGCCGCCGCCGCACCGCCTCGGTGAGCTGGCCGCCCTGGTCGTAGCCGACGTAGCCGGGAGGCGCGCCGACCAGGCGAGCCACCGCGTGCTTCTCGCTGTACTCGCTCATGTCGATGCGCACCATCGCGCGCTCGTCGTCGAACAGGAAGTCCGCCAGCGCCTTGGCCAGCTCGGTCTTGCCGACGCCGGTGGGGCCGACGAACATGAACGAGCCGGTCGGCCGGTTCGGATCGGCCACGCCCGCGCGGGCCCGCCGCACCGCGTCCGAGACGGCCTGGACGGCGGCCTTCTGGCCGACCACGCGGCGGCCGAGTTCCTCCTCCATCCGCAGCAGCTTCTGGGTCTCGCCCTGCAGCAGCCTGCCGACGGGGATGCCCGTCCACGACGAGACCACCTCGGCGATGTCGTCGGGACCGACCTCCTCCTTGAGCATCAGCTCGCCGCCCGAGGTCTCGCTCGACGACTTCTCCGCCGCCGCCAGCTCCTTCTCCAGGGCCGGGATGCGCCCGTAGCGCAGCTCGGCGGCCTTGCCGAGATCACCGTCGCGTTCGGCGCGCTCGGACTCCCCGCGCAGCACCTCCAGCTGCTCCTTGAGCACGCGGACCTGGTCGATCGCCTTCTTCTCGTTCTGCCACCTGGTGGTGAGCTGGTTGAGCTTCTCCCGGTCGTCGGCCAGCTCCTGGCGCAGCTTGGCCAGCCGGATCTTGGAGGCCTCGTCGGTCTCCTTCTCCAGCGCGACCTCCTCGATCTCCAGCCTGCGCACCGCGCGCTCGACCTCGTCGATCTCCACCGGACGCGAGTCGATCTCCATGCGCAGCCGCGAGGCCGACTCGTCGACCAGGTCGATCGCCTTGTCCGGCAGGAAGCGCGAGGTGATGTAGCGATCGGACAGCGCCGCCGCGGCGACCAGCGCCGAGTCGGTGATCCGCACGCCGTGGTGCACCTCGTAGCGCTCCTTGATGCCGCGCAGGATGCCGACGGTGTCCTCCACCGACGGCTCGCCGACCAGCACCTGCTGGAAGCGCCGCTCCAGGGCGGCGTCCTTCTCGATGTGCTTGCGGTACTCCTCCAGCGTGGTCGCGCCGACCAGCCGCAACTCGCCGCGGGCCAGCATGGGCTTGATCATGTTGCCCGCGTCCATGGCCGACTCGCCGGTCGCGCCCGCGCCCACGATGGTGTGCAGCTCGTCGATGAAGGTGATGATCTCGCCCGCGCTGTTCTTGATGTCCTCGAGCACGGCCTTGAGCCGCTCCTCGAATTCACCGCGATACTTCGCACCGGCGACCATCGCGCCGAGGTCGAGCGAGATGACTTTCTTGCCTCGCAGCGATTCCGGCACGTCACCCGCCACGATGCGCTGGGCCAGGCCCTCCACGATCGCGGTCTTGCCGACGCCCGGCTCGCCGATGAGCACCGGGTTGTTCTTGGTGCGGCGCGAGAGCACCTGCACCACCCGGCGGATCTCGGTGTCACGGCCGATCACCGGGTCGAGTTTGCCGGTGCGGGCGGCCTCGGTGAGGTCGGTCGAGTACTTCTCCAGCGCCTGATAGGTGGCCTCCGGGTCCGGCGTGGTCACCCGCGCGCTGCCGCGCACCTTGGTGAACGCCTCGCGCAGCGCGTCGGCGGTGGCGCCGTGGCCGACCAGCAGCTTGGCGACATCGGAATCGCCCGAGGCGAGGCCGACCAGCACGTGCTCGGTCGAGACGTACTCGTCGCCGAGCTCGGTCGCCAGGCGCTGGGCTGCGGTGATCGCGGCCAGCGCCTCGCGGCCGAGTTGGGGCTGGGTGGTCGCGCCGGTGGCGCGCGGCAACCTGTCGACCAGTTCCTGCGCCTCGCGCCGCACCGTCGCGGGCGGCACGCCCACGGCTTCGAGCAGCGGAGCGGCGATGCCGTCGGTTTGGTCGAGCAACGCCACCAGCAAGTGCGCCGGACGGATCTCCGGGTTCCCCGCGGCCGAGGCGGCCTGCAGGGCAGCGGTCAGGGCCGCCTGGGTCTTAGTGGTGGGATTGAACGAGTCCACCTCATCACCTCTCGGGGTTGTGCGGTCTGTGTTGCCTGGTTCAACGTATACAAAGTTGAGTCTGTTCCGCTCAAGTCCATGAATTTCGGTGGTTACCTCCAGTGACTTACCCCACATGCGCGAGCTCATCGCGGCGCGCCACGTCCGATCGCGGGCGGTGTCGGCCGCGCGCCGCCGCGGCGCGGACGATTTCCATTCGGCCGACCGGGACGTGCCGACGAATTTCCGGGACCGACGGATGTCCGTCGCGACCGGGCGCGGTGTGGCATCATCCGCGCGCACCGGGCGCCGCCGGCGCCCGAGCCGAAACGCGATGAGTCGCTGATACGCGGCGACCTGCTGATACGCGATGACCTGCTGATACGCGGTGACCTGCTGATATAGGCCCCGGCTACGACCAGGATCGGGCCGGGCGGCGATCGGGCCGGGTGGAGTTGACAACACCCCACCCGACCAGGCGATTTTTCAGGGATACTGGGAGCCGTTGGACCGCCGGATCACGGCGGTCCCTGCGCTCGAAAGGCATGCGCAGAGGACGGGAAGAAAGGAAGCCCCTGTCGTGGATGCGCGTTCGGCAGCGCTGGTCCGCGCCAATCTCCGTGCAGTGATTCAGTCACCGAACGGGCCCGAGCGGTTGATCAGTGCGTTCTATGGTCACCTGTTCGCGGCCGCCCCAGGGCTCCGCGATCTCTTTCCGCCCGCCATGGATATGCAGGCCAAACGGCTGACCACGGCGATCGCATTCGTCCTCGACCATCTGGAGGACTGGGACCGAGCGCAGAACTTCCTCGAGCAACTGGCACGCGACCACCGCAAATACGGAGTGACCGCCGATCACTACGACCTGGCCGGGGCGGCGCTGCTCGACGCATTCCGCACCTACAACGGGCCCGCGTGGACCAGGGAATTGGAAGAGGGCTGGCGGGATGTGGGCATTCTGATCTCGGCATCGATGGCGATCGGCGCCAATTCCGATAAATCACAACCGTATTGGGAAGCCACTGTGGTCGGTCACCGTCGGGTGCTCGACGATCTGGCGATCGTGCGCCTGCAATCGGATACTCCGGTGCCTTATCAGGCGGGGCAGTACGTGCCGGTCGCGGTTCCGCAACGCCCGAAGATGTGGCGCTATTTCTCGCCCGCCATTCCGTCGAATCCCTACGGGGAGATCGAATTCCATGTGCGCAAGGTCCGGGGCGGCTGGGTGAGCCCGGCCATCGTCAACGAGACCCAGGTGGGCGACCGCTGGCTGATCGGCGGCCCGCTCGGCGGCCTGCACGTCGACCGCGACAGCGGCAAGGACGTGCTGCTGATCGGCTCGGGCACCGGCATCGCGCCGCTGCGCGCGCAGTTGATCGAGATGAGCCAGCGCGGGGTCAACCCGCGGGTGCACTTCTTCATCGGCGGCCGCTACCCGTGCGACCTCTACGACGTGGAGAACATGTGGCAGCTCTCGCAGAGCAACCCGTGGCTGACGATCGTGCCGGTGTGCGAGCAGAAGAGCAATCCGTGGTGGTATCCGCACCCGCCCACCGACGCCCCCTACGGCATGCACCGCACCCTGATCGGCAATCTGGGCGCCGTGGTGGCCAGCTTCGGCGCCTGGGAGGACCGGCAGATCCAGATCGCGGGCTCGGCGCCGATGATCGCCGACACCAAGCGGGCGCTGATCGCCGTCGGCACTCCCGAGCACATCATCAGCAGCGACCCGATCGCGTAGTCACAGCCCGGCGAGCCGGTGCGGGGCGTAGGTCATAATCGCCGGACGGGACAGCGCGGCCGCGGCCGCGGGGACA
>NZ_JARWRU010001309.1 GCF_029867845.1 Nocardia farcinica
CCGCGATCGTCTGCCCACCGGCCTGCCCGGCCCGGGCCGCCAGGTCCCGCCCGCCTGGGACCCGCTCGGCGTCGCCCCGCTGGCCTGGGACCTGCCCGACCCGACGCCGCCGCGGCCGGTCGCCACCGTGACCCCGAAGCGCCCGCCGTCCCGGTTCACCCCGGTGGTGCTCGGCCTGGCCATCCTGGCCGCCGCGGGCGCGGGCGCGCTGGCCGCCGCCGGTGCGGACTGGATGACCCCCGGCCGCATCGCCGCCGTCGCGTTGGCCGTGATCGGCCTCGGCCTCGTGCTCGGCGCGTTCCTGCGCCGAGGACACGGCTTGCTCGTGGTCACCGCGCCGTTGGCGGGATTCGTGCTGATCGCCTCGATGCTCGGCCCGATCGAGTTCGACCGGGCCAGTGTGGGCAACCGTGAATGGGTCCCCGCCTCGGCCGCCGAACTGGACTCGCACTACGAGCTCACCATGGGCGATGCCACCCTCGACCTGCGCAATGTGCGGCTCACCGAGGATCACACCGTCGACCTGTCGGTGCGGATGGGCGAGGTGCGGGTGCTGGTGCCCGCCGACATGACCCTGCGCGCGGACTGCAACGTCAACCTCGGCGAGGCCCGCTGCCCCTCCGGGCTGTCCGGGCCGGGCACCCCCGGCGCGCCGGTCCTCGACCTGATCATCGACGTCCATATGGGCAATGTGGAGGTGCATCGTGAGTGAGCCCGACAAGACCGACAGCGCCCGCGACGGCCGGATCTCGGCCTCGCTGCTGATCACCGGCATCGTGGCCCTGATCATCAGCATCTGGGGCCTGGCCGGCGGCGCGGCCGGCTTCGGCGGCGCGGTGTCGCTGGGCTGGGTGCTCGTCGTAGGCGCGATCGTCGTCGGCCTGCTGCTGGTGATCACCCCCCGCCGCAAGAGCTGACCCGCCCCGCGAACCCGCGCACGCGGGAATCACACACACGAAAAGCGAGAGCCCCCCCCGGGTGCGGGGGGGGGGTCGCCGGCACCCCGGGCCGGGGATCCCAATCCATGGTTGCCGGCCGCGTTCTGGTCACCGCGGGCACCACGCCGGTTTA
>NZ_JARWRU010001310.1 GCF_029867845.1 Nocardia farcinica
GGCCATCCTCGACCCCGCCCCCGGTGCCACCGGCGGCACCGTGCCCATCCCCCCCGCCGCCGAACTCGACCGGCTGGGGGCGGCGGCGCGCCGGGCGGGGCCGGTGTGGGCGCGCACCTCCGCGGTCGAACGCGCCGCCGCCCTGCGCGCCGCCGCTGCCTCGCTGCGCGAGCACGCGGGCGAACTGGCCGAGCTCAACGAACGGGAGACCGGCCGACCGCGCGCCGAGGCGGCCGAAGGGGTGGTCGCGGGCGCGGCGACGCTCGAGCAGTACGCCGAACTGGGACCGCTGCACCGCGGACACACCTTGCACGGCGACCATGACGCCACCGA
The DNA here is from genome assembly GCF_029867845.1 of Nocardia farcinica. Classification (GTDB taxonomy): domain Bacteria; phylum Actinomycetota; class Actinomycetes; order Mycobacteriales; family Mycobacteriaceae; genus Nocardia; species Nocardia farcinica_A. The sequence continues at coordinate 334 of NZ_JARWRU010001310.1, forward strand.
CCTCATGGTGTGGGAGCCGCGGGGCGTGGTCGCGGCCCTCACCCCGTGGAACGACCCGGTCGCGGTCTCCTGCGGCCTGCTCGGCGCGGCCCTGGTCACCGGCAACACCGCCGTCTACAAGCCCAGCGAGCGCGCACCGCACACTGGCGCCCGCCTGGGTGAACTGCTCGCGGCCGAGCTGCCCGCCGACGTGCTGCGGATCGCGCAGGGCGACGGACGGATCGGCGCGCACCTGGCCGCCCACCCCGACGTGGCCGTGGTCGCGCACGTCGGCAGCACCGACGCGGGCCGGTCCATCGCCCGCAACACCGCCACCACCGGGGCGAAGGCGCTGCTGGAGAACGGCGGCAACGACGCCATGATCGTCGACGCCGGAGTCGACCCGGTGTGGGCCGCCGGTCAGGCCGCGCTCGGCGCGTTCGCCAACTCCGGTCAGATCTGCGTCTCGGTGGAACGGATCTTCGTGCACCGCGACGTGGCCGAGCCGTTCCTGTCCGCGCTGGCCACCGAGGCGCAGGCCTGGCGCACCGCCCCGCTGGTCGACCGCCGCCACCGCGACCAGGTGCACGCCCAGGTCCGCGACGCCGTTGAGCGCGGAGCCGAACCGCTCACCGGCGCGATGCTGCCCGAGGGCGAAGGCGCCCACTATCCGGCCACCGTGCTCGCCCATTGCGATCCCGGCATGCGCGTCATGCGCGAGGAGACCTTCGGACCGGTCGCGCCGGTCCGGGTGGTGAGCACCTTCGACCAGGCGCTCGCCGAGGCCGCCGCCGACGAATACGGGCTGGCGGCCTGCGTGCTCACGCCCTCCATGGCCAACGCCCAGCGCGCCTGGCGCGAGCTGCCGGTGGGGACGGTGAAGATCAACGCGGTGTTCGGCGGGGCACCGGGCGGAGCCGCGCACCCGCGCCGGGCCAGCGGTTCCGGCTTCGGGTACGGCCCCGAACTGCTGGACGAGATGACCCAGATGAAGGTCGTGCACCTGCGTCCCGCGCCGACGGCATGAGGGGCAGGCAGCCGACGACTGGCGGCTCAGCCGCACCCCCCGACCAGCTGGCCTCGGTCTTCGCCCGCCTGGACGAGGACCCGATCACCCCGGAGCTGCGCGAATCCCCCGTGCCGAGCCCGGACTGGCTGCCCGGGCCCGCGCTGCCGTGGGTGCTGCGCGAGCGGCGGGTCGTCCCCGAGCCGGTGGCGGCGGGGCTCGTCCTGCTCGAGGAGTCCCAGCGCCGCTCGACCGCGCGCCGGTACGTCGGCTGAGTCCGCGCGGTCGCTACCGCACGGCCACCCGGCCCGGACAGAACTGCCGGTAGAGGTCGAACAGTTCGTCCGAGGTCACCTCCCGGCCGGTCGCGTCGGTGTGTGCCTGCACGTGCCGGGCGAACTCGATCTGCTGCTGCCGGGACAGCTCGATGCCGTGGTCGCGGGCCAGCAGGTAGGCGATGCCGCCCTTGCCGGACTGCGAGTTCACCCGGATCACCGCCTCGTAGGTGCGGCCGAGGTCGGCCGGGTCGATCGGCAGATACGGTACGCGCCAGGCGAGTTCGCGCTCCGGCGTGGCTTCGGCGGCGGCGCGGGCCCGGTGCTCGGCGAAGCCCTTCTTGATGGCGTCCTGGTGGGTGCCGCTGAACGCGGTGTGCACCAGATCGCCCGCGTAGGGATGCCGGGGGTGCACCTCGATCCGGTTGCAGTGTTCGACCACGCGGCGGATCGCGTCGATGTCGGAGAAGTCGATCATCGGGTCGACGCCCTGGGCGTGCAGGTTCAGCGCCAGGGTCACCAGGTCGACATTGCCGGTGCGTTCGCCGTTGCCGAACAGGCAGCCCTCCACCCGCTGCGCGCCGGCCGGCACGGCCAGTTCCGCGCAGGCGACGCCGGTGCCGCGATCGTTGTGCGGGTGCACCGACAGGATCACCGACTCGCGGCGGGCCAGGTTTGCGTGCATGTACTCGATCTGGTCGGCGTAGACGTTCGGGGTGGAGACCTCGACGGTGGCGGGCAGATTCAGGATCACCGGGCGGTCGGGGCAGGCGTCCCACAGCGCGGTCACGGCGTCGCACACCGCGAGCGCGTAGTCCGGCTCGGTCAGATTGAACACCTCGGGGGAGAATTCGAAACGCACGTTCGGCAGGTCACCGGCGCAGGCGAGCACATCGCGAGCGCCCGCGAGGATCAGCTCGGTCAGCGCGGCGCGGTCGTGCCCGAGCACGACCTCACGCCACACCGGGGCGGTGGCGGTGTACATGTGGATCACGATGTCGTTGGTGATGCCGCGCACGGATTCGACGGTGCGCTCGATCAGGTCGCGGCGGGCCGGGGTGAACACCACCACGGTGACGTCCTCGGGCGCGAAGCCGGTCTCGGCGATCAGGCGCACGAAGTCGAAATCGGTCTGCGAGGCCGAGGGGTAGCCGACCTCGATCTCCTTGTAGCCCATGGCCACCATGAGTTCGAAGAAGCGGCGCTTGCGGTCGGGGTCCATCGGTTCGGTGAGGGCCTGGTTGCCGTCGCGCAGGTCGACCGGCACCCACAGCGGGGGCTCGGTGATCCGGTTGGACGGCCAATTCCGTTGGGTGGGCGCGAGTTCCACCCGGGAGAACACATCGCGGTAGCGATGCGAGGGCATCTGGGAGCGGCGCTGGCGATTCCATCGAGGCGCGTGCGCGGGGATCTCGCCCGCCGGGGTGGCGATGGTGGGGAACGGGGTCTGGATCATCACGGTTCCTGCTTGCTCGGGAAGTCGGGTGACCGGCGCAGACAACTCCACGGCGGGAGCCGGTCCGGCTAGACCCCGCCGTGGCAGCGAAGGAGGAGGAAGCGATGATGTCCGAGCACGGCTAGAATCTAGCACAACTCCTCAGACAAGTAGCGAAGTGGAGATCGAAAGTGCAGGTGCGCAGGGCATCCATGGCCGACCAGGCGGCCGAGCTGCTGCTGGAACGGATCAGGTCCGGCGAATGGGCGCTCGGCGCGCGGCTGCCGGGGGAGACCACGCTGGCCGCCCAGCTCGGGGTCGGGCGCTCCACGATCCGCGAGGCCGTCCGTCAGCTCGCGGGCAAGGGCGTGCTCGACTCCCGGCAGGGGGCGGGGGTTTTCGTCACCGCGCTGGACGTGCGCGAGGACTGGGACACCGTGCTGCGCCGGGCCGACATCGTGGCGGTCATCGAGGCCCGCGTGGCCATCGAGGCCGAGGCCGCCGCGCTCGCCGCGCAGCGCCGCACCCCGGCCGACCTGCGCGCCATCCGCCGGGCGCTGGCGGCACGGGCCGCGCACCGCTCGGGCATCGAGGAACATGTCGACGCCGACACCGCCTTCCATCGCGGCATCGTCGTCGCCGCCCACAACCCGCTCCTGGTCGAGCTGTTCGACGGCTTCACCCCTCGGGTGCGCCAGGCCATGATCGAGATGCTGCGCCTGCGAACGGAATTCGGCAGCGATGCCGACCACGACGCGCACGTGGAACTCTTCGACGCCATCGCCGCGCGCGATACCGAGGCGGCCGTGCGCCGCTGCCGCACCCACCTGGATTCGCTCAAGGAAGGACTCGCATGAGCGCCGCCGTCCCCGAACCGCCCGCCGTCCCCGAACCGCCCGCCGTGCTCGAATTGCGCGGCGTGACCTTCCGCCGCGACGGCGTGCAGATCCTGCACGGGGTCGACCTCACCGTCCGGGCGGGCGAGCACTGGGCGCTGCTCGGACCCAACGGCGCGGGCAAATCCACCATCCTCGGCTTCTGCGGCGCGCGCACCCACCCCACCTCCGGCGCCGTCGACGTGCTCGGCCGCCGCCTCGGCCGGGTGGACACGCAGGAACTACGCCGCCACATCGGCCATGTCGACCCCCGCCACCCGCTGCGCTCGCCGCTGTCGGTGCGCACGGTCGTGCTGACCGGCGTCACCGGCACCATCGAGACGCCCCTGCGCTGGCAGCCGACCGCCGAACAGCTCGACCGGGCCGACGCGCTGATCGCCGAGGTCGGTCTGTCGGCCCGGCGGGACGCGCTGTGGCCCACCCTTTCCCAGGGTGAACGCGGCCGCGCGTTGATCGCCCGCGCGTTGATCGCCGAACCCCGGCTGCTGCTGCTCGACGAACCCACCACCGGCCTGGACGTCGCGGCCCGGGAACAACTGCTGGAGACCGTCGACGCCCTGCCCCGCACCGCGCCGGAGCTGGCCTCGATCCTGGTCACCCACCATCTCGAGGACCTGCCGGAGACCACCGGGCACGCGCTCGTCCTCGCCGACGGGCGGGCCGTCGCCGCCGGAACGGTCGAGGACGCGGTCACCACCGAGACCATCAGCCGCGCCTTCGCCCACCCCATCGAGGTCACACGGACCCACGGACGCTGGCACGCCCGCGCCCGCCGCGGCGCGCCCATGCCGGACCGGCCGCCCGCTCTCGTCTGAGCCTCCGGCCCGCACCGTGTAGCGCTCGGGTGGGTGGGTAGGCGCCTGGCGAGACCGTTCGGCCAACGGACCGTCGCCGAAGGAGGAGCGAACATGCGAGTCGTCGTGGTCGGTGCCACCGGCAATGTCGGGACCAGTGTCATCGAGGCGCTACTGGAGGATTCGGCGGTCGAATCGATCGTCGGGATCGCGCGCCGGGTGCCGGACAAACACCTGGACCGGGTGAGCTGGGTCGGCGCCGACATGCGCGAGGACGACCTGGAGAGCCACTTCCACGGCGCGGACGCGGTGGTGCACGTGGCGTGGCTGTTCCAGCCCGCCCGGCGGCCCATGACCACCTGGTCCGCCAATGTGGGCGGAACCGAGAAGGTGCTGCGCGCGGTCGCGGCGGCGCAGGTGCCCGCCCTCGTCTACGCCTCGTCGGTGGGCGCCTACTCGCCCGCCGAGAGCGACGAGCGGGTGCCGGAGAGCTGGCCCACCGACGGCTGGCAGGCCGCGGCCTACACCAGGGAGAAGGCCTACGTCGAACGGCTGCTCGACCTGTACGAGGCGCAGAATCCGCGGACCAGGGTGGTGCGGCTGCGCCCGGGCTTCATCTTCCGCCGGGAGACGGCCGGGGAGCAGCGGCGGTTGTTCATGGGACCGCTGGTACCCAACCGGCTGGTGCGGCCCGGCCTGGTGCCGGTACTGCCGCTGCCGCGCGGGCTGCGCTTCCAGGCGGTGCACTCGGCCGACATCGGCCGCGCCTTCGCCACCGCCGTGCTCTCCGACGCGCGCGGCCCGTTCAACCTCGCCGCCGAACCGGTGATCGACGCCGCCGTGCTGGGGGAGTTGTTCGGCGCCCGCCCGCTGCCCCTGCCCTACAGCGCGGTCCGCTCCGCCCTCGCCGCGGCCTGGCACGCCCGCATGGTGCCCGCCCCGCCGGAGCTCTACGACGCCTTCATGCATCTGCCGCTCATGGACTCCGGCCGCGCCCGCGCCGACCTCGGCTGGGAGCCGTACCACACCGCCGACGAGGCGCTGCGCGAACTGCTCATCGGCCTGCGCACCGACGCCGGCGGCGACACCCCGCCGCTGGACGCGCACGCGGGCGGGCCG
>NZ_JARWRU010001311.1 GCF_029867845.1 Nocardia farcinica
CCGGCCGTCCGCGCCGGGAGATCTCGTGCCGGGGCTTTCGTGACGGCGGATTTCGTGACGAATGTGCCCGAGTCGGCTGTGCGGGACCCGCCTCGCGACGATGATGGCGGTTATGGAGACCGGCCGAACCCTGTTGCGCACCTGCCCGCTCTGCGAGGCGGTCTGCGGGCTCGAGATCACCCTCGACGCCGAGGACCGCGTGCTCTCGGTGCGCGGCGACAAGAAAGACCCGTTCAGCAAGGGCTTCCTCTGCCCCAAGGGCGCCAGCCTCGGCCGCCTCGACGACGACCCGGACCGCCTCACCGGGCCGGTGATCCGCGACCGCGCCACCGGCAGGCACCGACGGGCGAGCTGGGACGAGGCGCTGGACCTGATCGCCGAGAGCATGCCTGCCCTGGTCGCCGAGCACGGCTCGCAGGCCGTCGGCATGTACGTGGGCAATCCCAATGCCCACACCGTCGCGGGCGCGCTCTACCTGCCGCTGCTCATCCGCGCGGTCGGCACGAAGAACCTGTTCTCCGCCAGCACCGCCGACCAGATGCCCAAGCAGGTCTCCTCCGGCCTGATGTTCGGCGACCCGCTGACCGTGGCGGTGCCCGACCTCGATCGCACCGACCACCTGCTGATGCTCGGCGCCAACCCGCTGGAGTCCAACGGGTCGCTGTGCACCGCACCGGACTTCCCCGGCAGGCTGGCGGCGCTGCGCAGGCGCGGCGGGCGGCTGGTGGTGGTCGACCCGAGGCGGACCAGGACGGCGAAGCTGGCCGACGAGCACCTGTTCATCCGCCCCGGCTCCGACGCCTATCTGCTGTTCGGCCTGGTCAACCCTATTTTCCCCGACAACTTCCCCGACGTGCGGGTGCCGATTCTGGCGTAGACGGCCGCGCTGGGCGCGGCGGCCAGCTCGCGGGCGAGGCGGACCACCGTCTCGGCGGGCACGCCGGTGCGCGCGGCCACCACCGCCGGGGTGAACGCCGCGGCGGCCGCGCGCACCTCGTCCAGGCCGTCCACCGGCACCCGCACGTCGGTCAAGTTCTCGGCGAAAAGAGTGTTGACCAGGCCGAACAGCAGATAGGCGTCGGAGCCGGGGCGGATGAACAGGTGCTCGTCGGCCAGCTTCGCCGTCCTGGTCCGCCTCGGGTCGACCACCACCAGCCGCCCGCCGCGCCTGCGCAGCGC
>NZ_JARWRU010001312.1 GCF_029867845.1 Nocardia farcinica
CGCGGCCGTACAGGTGGCCGGCGACCAGGCCGTGCCGTCGCGACAGCGGCCCGTAGCCGCCGCCGGGGACGTGCCCGCCGAGCCCGACGCCGAGGCAGATGCCGGAGGGCAGGGTGACGCCCCAGCCCTCGCGCAGCGCGCGATAGGCCGCGCCGAGGTCGAGGCCCGCGCCGACGGAGAAGGCACGATGGGTCTCGTCCCAGAAGACCTCGGTCAGGCCGCCGAGGTCGACGATGGCCTCGGTCTCGGCGCTGTCGACGAAATCGTCGAAACAGTGTCCGCCGGAGCGCACGGCGGGCCTGGTGTCGTCGGCGACCGCGCGGGTCAGCGCCTCGCACACCTGACCGGTGTCGGCGGGCAGGAAGATCCGCGCCGGCGACGCGGTGAAGCGGCGGTTGTAGCCGCGCGAGGTGAGCACGGGGTAGCGCAGGTCGCCCGGTTCGACGACCGGGACGGCGGCGCCCGCCCGGGGCGCGCCGAGCATCGCCGCCGCGCCGCCCGCCGCGGCCGCCCTGATGAAACCCCTGCGTGTCACCGTCATCCGTGGTCTCCTCGGTCGTCTCGTCCCTCGCGCCCGCACACGCTAACCCGCAGGTCACGCCGATCGGGGGCGAACACGGCGCGTCGCGTGCGCGAGTGATCCGCGTCGTAGGAGATGCACGAGCGCGCCGCTGCGGGTAGCTTTCGTTCCGATCAGGTGACCTGATCGGGATTCGGAGTGGTGAGCAGTGCGGTCTGAGGAAGTGCCGCGGCAGGTTCCGGCACGGGCGCGGACCGTGATGGCGCGGCGTGTCCGCTATGCCAACCTGTCGCGAATCGTCTGTGCCGCCGTCGAGGCCGATCCCGACAGCATCCTGGTGACCCTCGGGGTGAGCCGCCGCGATCTCGACCGGCGCTCCACGCGCTGGGCGCGCATCCTGCTCGCGCGCGGGATCGGGGCCCGGGATCTGGTCGTCGTCGCGGTCTCCTCGCCGGTGGACGCCGTGACGGCCATGTGGGCGATCGCCAAGGCGGGCGCGGCGTTCGGCCCCGGCGAGCCGGAACTGCTCGCCCGCGCGCGGATCGGCATCACCACCGCCTCCGACCTCGCGCACGCGCCGTCGGGTTCGATTCCGTGGCTGCTCATGGACGATCCGCGCCTGCGGACCGAGGCCGAGCGTCATCTCACCGAGCCGATCGTGCAGGCCGAGCGGGTGCGCCCGCTGCGCCCCGACGACCCGGCCTGGCTGTGCACCCGCACCGGACCCGACGGGGTGCGGATCGTCACCGTCCGGCAGGACCAGGTCGCCGACGCGCTCCCCCCGTACGACGCGCCGCCCGCCGAACTCGACCTGTTCGCGCCGGTGGACCAGCAGGAGAACCCGGCCACCCGCCTGGTGCGGCTGTTGCTGTCCTCCTGGCACTTCCGTCCGGCTCCCGCGCCCGAACCGGCTCCGCCGCAGACCCTGGCCGGGCTGTTCGACGCCGTCGCCGCGCGCCTGCCCGACCGGATCGCGGTCACCTCGGACGAGGGCGGCTACACCTACGCCGAACTCGACGCGCGGTCGAACCGGCTGGCGCGCAAACTGATCGCGCACGGCGTCGGCCCGGAGACCCTGACCGCCGTGCTGCGGCCGCGCGGTCTCGACCTGGTGGTGGCGCTGCTGGCGGTGGTCAAGGCGGGTGGCGCCTACCTGCCGATCGATCCGGCCTATCCCGAAGAACGCATCATCTACCTGCTCGACGACGCCAGGCCGGTGTGCGCGGTCACCGACGTGGTGGCCGACGTGCCGATCAATCTGCCGATCGTGGCGGTGGACGAGGGACAGGGCCTGTCCGCCGCGCCGATCACCGACGTAGATCGCCGGGCCCCGCTACGGCCCGGCCATCTGGCCTACGTCATCTACACCTCCGGCTCCACCGGCCGCCCCAAGGGGGTGCAGATCCCGCACCGCAACGTGGTCGCCCTGTTCGAGAGCACCCGCGAGCTGTTCGGCTTCGACCACACCGACGTGTGGACGATGTTCCACTCCTACGCCTTCGACTTCTCGGTGTGGGAGCTGTGGGGCGCGCTGCTGCACGGCGGCCGGGTGCACGTGGTCGACCTGGACACCGCCCGCTCCCCCGGCCGGTTCCGCGCTCTGCTCGGCGCCGAGGGGGTGACCGTGCTGAACCAGACCCCGTCGGCGTTCCATCAGCTCGGCGCCGCCGACCGGGAGAACGGTGCCGCGCCGTTGTCGTTGCGTCACGTGGTGTTCGGCGGCGAGGCCCTGGACGTGCGCACCCTGGCCGACTGGTTCGACCGCCACGGCGACCGCTGCCCGCGCCTGGTGAACATGTACGGCACCACCGAGACCACCGTGCACGCCACCTACCAGGAGCTGTCCGCCGAGGGCGCGGGCGGTATCGGCGCAGGCCTGCCCGGTCTGCGCGTGCTGGTGCTCGACCAGCGCCTGCACCCTGTTCCCTTCGGCGTCACCGGCGAGATCTACCTGGCGGGCGTGCAGGTGGCGCGCGGTTACCACGGCAGGCCCGGGCTGACCGCGAGCCGTTTCGTCGCCGATCCGCTCGGCGCGGGCACCCGAATGTACCGCACCGGCGATCTGGGCGCCTGGGGCAGCGACGGCACGCTGCGCTTTCTCGGCCGCGCCGACGACCAGGTGCAGGTGCGCGGCTTCCGGGTGGAGCTCGGCGAGGTCGAGGCCGCCGTGCTGGCCGCGCCGGGGGTGCGCAACGCCGCGGTGCTGGCGCGCGCGGACGTGGGCGGCACCAGGCAGCTGGTCGCCTACGTGACCGGCACCGACGACCACGCCGCCGTCCGTGCCGCCGTCGCGGAATCGCTGCCGCACTACATGGTTCCCTCGCTGGTGGTCACCGTCGAATCGCTGCCGCTGACCGCGCACGGCAAGCTCGATCGCGCCGCGCTGCCAGCCCCCGAGGTCGCCGCCGCCTATCGTGCGCCCGCCGATCCGACCGAGCAGGCCGTCGCCGCCGCCTTCGCCGAGGTGCTCGGGGTGTCCAGGGTGGGCGCCGAGGACGACTTCTTCGCCCTCGGCGGCACCTCGCTGCGCATGTTCGGTCTGCAACGGGCGCTGGCCGCCCGCCTCGGCGCCGAGGTACCGGTGGCGACCCTGCTCGAGGCGGGCACCGTGGCCGAACTGGCCCGCCGCCTGCGTGAGCAGCCGACGGCGGGCACCGAGGGGCCGGCGGCCGACCTCGCGCTGGAGCCGGAGATCACCGCGGTCGGCCTGCCCCGCCATCGCGGGCCCGTCACCGACGTGCTGCTCACCGGCGCCACCGGCTTCCTCGGCGCCTACCTGCTGCGCGAACTGCTCGACCGCGCCACCGCCAGGGTGTGGTGCCTGGTGCGCGCGGCGAGCGCCGAACACGGCATGGCCCGCATCCACACCACACTGGGCAACTACCGGCTGTGGGAGCCGGAGTTCGCCACCAGAATCGTTCCGGTGCCCGGCGATCTGGCCGCCCCCGGGCTCGGCCTGTCGGCACTGGACCGCACCCGCCTGGTCGAGCAGGTCCAGGTGATCTACCACAACGGCGCCAGGGTGAACCATCTCGAGCCGTACGCCCGGCTGCGGCAGGCCAATGTCGAGGGCACCAGGGAGATCCTGCGACTGGCCACCACCGGGCACGCCAAGCCGGTCCATTTCGTCTCAACCACCGGCACCGTGGTGGCCGAGGGCGAACCCGGCCCGGTCACCGAGGAACGCACCCGCCGGGCCGACGAACTGGCCGACAGCGGCTACATCCTCAGCAAGTGGGCCGCCGAGCAGCTGCTGTTCCAGGCCCGCGAGCGCGAGCTGCCGGTGCGCGTCTACCGCCCCGGCCTGATCTCCGGTGACCTGCAGTTCGGCGCCCACAATCCCGACGACAGCTTCTGGAACATGATCCGCGCGGCCGCCCTGCTCGGCGCGGCCCCCGAAGTGACCGATGCCGCGGTGTCCCTCGCGCCGGTCACCTATGTCGCCCGTGCCCTGGTGGAGATCTCGCTGCGCGCGCCCCGCGCCGCCGCCTTCCATCTGGTCAACCGTGTCCCCGTCCCGGTGTCCGCCGTCCTGGACGCGCTGCGCCGCAACGGTTTCCCCATCAGCACCGCCGACCCGGCCGAGCTCGGCGCGATGTTGCACCGCGAGGCCCATCGCCGCGACGCCGAGGGCGATGACACCCTCGTGCGCGCCGCCCTGCTCAGCACCGGTTACGCCGACGGCATCGCCTCGCTCGACGTCGACGACACCAACACCCGCACCCTGCTGGCGGGCACCGGCATCGACTGCCCCGTGCTCACTCCCGCCGACCTGGACACCTACATCCGCGCCTTCCGCGCCACCGGCTTCCTGCCCGCCGACGACGCCGATTCGAGTCCGACACTGTCGAACTGATCGCCGGACAATTGACCCGCAAAAACTATTCCGGGTCAATTAATCGGAATTGAATTTCCTATCCGAACAAGCGAATTCGTTTTCCGAATTCCTTTCGCCGAGAATTAGAACAAGCTATATTTCATATATTCCATCCGCGGTCCGACATCCCGTCCAACCGCTCCCCCGGAATTCTCTGGAGTACGCCATGAAAACGACTGCGCTTCGCGCCGGTTTCCTGCTGTCCGCCGCCGCGGCCACCTTCTTCTGCACCGCCACCCCCGCCAACGCCGCCACCGTCGACGTGAACTGGAGCTGCCGGGGCACCATCTTCGGCATCGGCCAGACCTCGAGCATGGCCACCACCGTCACCGGCACCGCGCCCGCCTCGGCGAGTTCGGGCTCCGCGGTCGCCATCACCCTCACCCCCGGCGTCTCCACCGTGCCCAGCTCGGCGTCCGGGTTCACCGTCAACAACATCAGCAACCTGAAGATGACCTTCCCGACCCCGGCCAACTCCACCCTGGTCTCGGCCAGCGCCTCCGGCGGCACCGTCTCCGGCACCGTGTCCACCTCCGGCGGCAACGTCGTGCTCACCGTGCCCGGCCCGATCCCCGGCGGCACCAGCTTCACCCCGCCCGCCGTCACCATCAACGTCACCGCCGGCAGCCCGGGCACTCCCATCACCAGCAAGTACGCCGGAACCAGCTACTCCAACCCCGGCATGACGATGACCACCAACGTGGCACTGATCGGCAACGTCGCCACCTCGTGCTACCCGAGCCCGTCCCCGACCCTCACCACCACGACCGTGAGCTGAGCTACCGGCGGGGCAACCATTTTCCCGACAATGGTTGCCCCGCTTCGCTTTTGGTCGCGCGGCACAAATTTCGGCGATGCGCCACACCGCACCGCCCGAGGTGTCGTACAGTGCATGTCCTACGCCGCGCACGGTCGTTCCACGGCCGGATCACTGCCCGCTTCCGTCATGCTCGTCAGCCGCGGTCCCGCCAGGCGGCCCGTCGACGGACACGACATGATCGAGGGGAAAGCCCGTGTGCCCGATGACAAGCGAACCCACCAGGATCTCCGCCGAACTGGCAAAGGCTCTGGAGTCCTACCACGGCACCGTCGAAGACCTCATCCGCGAACTGGTCCGGGTCCTCGGCCTCAACGAGACCGACCGCCGCGCCCTGGAGATCGTCCTGCTCGAACCGGAGCGGACCACCACCCCCGGCCTGCTGGCCGAACGCCTTGGCCTCACCGCCGCCGGTGTCACCATCATGCTCAACCGCCTGGAGAAACAGGGCTACATCACCCGCTCCCTGCACCCCACCGACCGCCGCCGCGTCGTCGTCACCGCCACCGAACTGGCCACCCGCCGCGTCCGCGAACTCGTCGTCCCCATGATCGTCGAGCGCTATCGCATGCTCCTGCGCCGCTACGACTCCGCCGAACGCGCCACCATCACCGATTTCCTCACCCGCGCGGCGGAACTACAGCGCGTGCACCGGCAGCGGCTGCGACAGGTCCAGCCCTACCCCCGCCCCTGACCGCCGCCACGTTCCCCCCGGTGCCTCTCCTCGCCGCGCTCGTGGCGCAGCCCACAGATCGGCTCCGGCGGGAACCGCCGGGCAGCCGGATGCGTCCGATATCGTGACGGCCGACGCTCAGGGAGGGAACACCATGCGCATTGCCCGCACCGCCGTAGCCGGACTGGCCGTT
>NZ_JARWRU010001313.1 GCF_029867845.1 Nocardia farcinica
GCAGGATGGTCGACAGGGTCGGATGATCCCAGCCGCCCTCGGCCATCATGTCGCGGGTGCCGTCCAGGCCGGAACCGTGGAACCAGCCGGTGGCCTTCTGCAGGCCGTGGTAGAGGAAGGTCGCGCCGACCACCACGCGCAGTACCAGCAGGCCGAGATCCAGCGTGCCGCGCCGGTTCTCGGCCGGACGCCTGCGGGCGGACTTGCTGCGCTCGCCGGGGGTGTTGGCGGCGGGCGGGATGCTGGCGTAGGCGTAGGCGGCGGTCTCGCCGCCGTCGTCGATCGGCTCGGTGGTCCGGTCGGCGCCGTCCTCCGGCACGGCGGCGTCCTGCGACACGGCGGCGTCCCGCGGCACGGCTGCGTCCTGCGGCACGGCAGCGTCCTGCGGCACGGCCGCGGTCTTCGGCGCTCCGGTGGTCTTCGGCGAGGCGGTGGTCTTCGGCAACGCCGTGGTCTCGGCCTCGCTCGCCGGGTCGGTGGCCGTGGGCTTCTTCGTCAGCGAGGCGGCCTTGCGCGTCTCGCCCGAGCGGCCCCGGGTCCTGGCGGCGGTGGCGCCCCCGGACGCGGCGGCCTCGGCCGACTCCACGGCGGTCGCGCGATCGCGCACCGTCGGGACATCGGGCTCCAGCCCCAGTTCCTCGTCGGTGCGCGGCACGTCCCCGGCTCGCACGGCGGAGAACTGCTCGGTGGGGTTGTCCATGGGGCTGGTCACGCCGCGGCCGGTTCCGGCCGCCCGGTTCGCCTGCTCGCCCACGGTGCGATCGCCCTCCACCCGGGAGGTCTCGCCCTCGGACGCGGTTGCGGACGTCGCTTTCGGCTTGTCGCTCACGGCTGTACACCTTAAGCGGCGAAACCCGAGCGTGCGGGCGGTACGGCCGACGGCGTGTCCTGCGAGTTCGGCGTCGAACCCACCCGGCGGCAGCGCGGACGGCGCGCTTTCCGTAACGTCTGGGGCATGAGATCGGTTGCCGTGGCGCGCGTCGCGATGGTTGTGGCGCTCGGATCCACTCTGCTTGCGGGTTGCGCGAGGTTCGACGATTCGGCGTCGAGCCCGTTCACCACCGAGCCGACATTCGCACCGGCCGCGCCGGACGACCCGGACGACCCGCGCACCTCGACCACCCGGCCGAGCGGGCCGTGCATCGACCAGGACCCGTTGGTGATGGCGACCTGCCTGGACACCACCGGCGGCCTGGTCGGCGTCGGTGACGGCGTGCTGGTGGCCGAACGGCGCACCGGGCGCATCCTGAAGGTTGTCCATCCCGACATCCCGCCGGTGGAGATCGCCAGGATCCCGGTGGACGGCTCGGGCGACGGCGGGCTCAACGACCTCGTGCTCTCCCCCACCTACGGCGAGGACGGCCTGATCTACGCCTACATCACCACCGGCTCGGACAACCGGGTGGTGCGGCTGGCGGAGAACGGCGCGCCCAAGGACATCCTCACCGGAATCCCCAAGGGCGCCACCGGCAACCACGGCGCGCTGGAATGGGCCACCCCCGACCGGCTGATGGTGCTCACCGGCGACGCGGGCGATCCCGGTCTGGCCGCCTCGCCCGGCTCGCTGGCGGGCAAGCTGCTGAGCCTGGACAACCCCGCGCCCGGCGCGGCGAATCCGAGGGTCGTCGTCTCCGGCATCGGCACCGCGGGCGACGTGTGCCGCGACAGCGGCGACGCGGTGTGGTTCACCGATCGCACCGCCGTGCAGGACCGATTGCAGCGTCTGGCCCCCGACGGCACCACGACCGTCGCGTGGACCTGGGCCGACCGCCCGGGCGTCGCGGGCTGCGCGGTCACCGGCGACGGCGTGGCGGTCGCACTGACCGATGCCAAGGCCGTCGCGCTCGCCGCGAGCGACCCCGCCACCGGCGCGATCACCACCGCGCCCACCATGACGGTCCAGGACCGCTACGGGCAGCTCGGCGGCGCGACCATCGGCCCCGACGGCAACGTCTGGGTCGGCACCGTCAACAAGAACGAGGG
>NZ_JARWRU010001314.1 GCF_029867845.1 Nocardia farcinica
CGCCCCCCCCCCGCGGGCCCGCCCCGGCGGGCGCGCGGCGCACCAGCCTGCCGGGGGCGGCGGCCGCGGCCGCCGTGCGGGCCACCGCCCGTGAGGCGACCAACGGCGCGGTGCGCTCCTTCGGCACCGCCGTGGTCAGCCTCGGCGCCGACGTCAGCCAGGTGGTGAGCATGGCGCTGCGCCAGCACCGCGGCGACGACGTCTACGCCACGCTGACCCACATCGACCACACCGTCCAGCAGATGATCCGCCAGGCCCAGTCCTACGTGATCGTCTGTGGCGGCCTGCCCGGCAGGCGCTGGCCGGCCCAGGAACTCACCGACATCGTCGGTGGCGCCACCGGCCGCGTCCGCGACTACCTGCGGGTGCGGGCCAACCAGTCCGACCGGGTCGTCATCAGCCGCGCGGTCGAGCCGCTGGTGCACACGATGGCGACCCTGCTGGACAACGCCCTGCGTTACTCGCCGCCGACCTCGTTCGTCGACGTGACCTTCCAGGAAGGCCATCACGGCGTGACGATCATCGTCGACGACGCGGGCGTGCGGATGAACGCCGAGCAGATGGAAGAGGCTCGGCAGGTGCTGGCGGGCGAACGCACCGTCGACGTCCACCAGCTCGGGCCTTCGCCCAAGGTCGGCTTCCCCGGCATCGCGGCGCTGGCGCGTCGCTACGGGTTCACCGTCTACATCGACGGTCCGAACGCCTACGGCGGCATGCGCGCCATGGTCTACATCCCCGAGGCGCTGCTGCAGCCGCGCAAGCCCGCGGATGCGGTCGAGGCCGACGAACCGCGCCGCGAGGCGATCGAGGAAGTGGTGCCGGAGCGGGAGCCCGTCGCGGTCGCCGCGGCGCCTCGCCCGGACCATGGGGAGGAGAAGCAGTTCGCCGTGCACGAGATCACACAGGGCGGGCTGCCGAAGCGGCGGCGCAGGACCGTCGCGACACCTGTGACCGGTGCGCGGCCGCGCCGGTCGGATTCCGAGGGGACACCGGGACGACCGGACATCGCAGCGGCCTGGCATGCCGGTTCGAAGAGCGGTCGCGCAGCAGCGACCGACCACACGGAAGGGACGACACCTTGATGGGCTCGACGAATACTGCCGTGAGCGACAGCAGCAACAAATTGGGGTGGTTGCTCGAGGATCTGAGCATCCCCGGGGTGCGTTTCGCTGTCCTGCTCTCCGATGACGGACTGCGCATCGCGCACTCCTCGGGCATCGCTCGCGACGATGCCGAGCGGTTCGCGGCGGCTGCCTCGGGTCTGCGCTCGCTGGGCAAGGCCCTCGGCGAGTTCTGCGGTGGCCCGGACAGCGGTGTGCGGCAGAACATGACCGAATACGACGACGGGATGATCTTCATCACCGCCGCCGGGGAGAGCACCCTGCTAGGGGTCTCGACCACCAACGACATCGATGTCAGCTTGGTCGCGCATCGGATGAACGAGCTGGCTGGCCGGGTCGGCCACGAGCTCGGCAGCCTGCCGCGACAGAGGCCGGACAGCGACCTGTCATGAGCAGGCACCGCCGCGACCCCGACCTCGTTCGGGCCTATGTGCGCACGGGCGGTCGGTCCCGACCCACCCGCGACCTCGACCTGGTGACCCTGGTCGTGGCCGCGTCCGACCCGCCCACCGGTGCGAGTCCAGACGTTCGCAGGGTGATGAGTCTGTGTAGTCGCCGCGGCGCCCTGTCCATCGCGGAATTGGCCGCATACCTGGACATGCCGCCGTCCGTGGTGAAGATCGTGGTGTCCGATCTGCTCGACGGCGGCAATCTCAGCACTCCCACTCCGGCCGAACTGTTGCCGGAGATCTCCCTGTTGGAGGAGGTACTCAATGGTCTCCGGGCTCTCCCGGCCTGATCGTGTGGTCGAATATGTGCCGGAGTCGGTGACCAGATCGGTGAAACTACTGGTGGCGGGCAACTTCGGTGTCGGCAAGACCACCTTCGTGAACAGCATCTCCGAGATCAAGCCGCTGCGCACGGAGGAGACGATCACCGAGGCGAGCATCGGCGTCGACGACATGGCGGGTCTGCCCGGCAAGACGCAGACCACCGTGGCGATGGATTTCGGGCGGATCACGCTCAATCCGACGCTGGCGCTCTACCTGTTCGGCACGCCGGGACAGCAGCGGTTCGTGCCGCTGTGGGAGGAACTGGCACGCGGCGCGCTCGGCGCGCTGGTGCTGGTCGACACGCGGCGCATCGAGAAGTCCGACGAGGTGTTGTCGGTGCTCGAGGAGCGTGGCGTGCCGTATTCGGTGGCGGTCAACCAGTTCGACGACGCCCGCCCCTACCCGCTGGAGGAAGTGCGCGACGCGCTCGATCTCTCGCCGGACACCCCGCTGACGAGCCTCGATGCCCGCCATCGCGGCACCTGTCTGCAATCGCTGATCACGTTGGTGGAGTACCTGTTCCACCGCGTGGAGGCACCGGTCTGACACCCTTCGCG